>JAISNB010000042.1 GCA_031276435.1 Burkholderiaceae bacterium
CACCCCGACACCCAGGAACGCGCCATGCGCATCAGGGGCCAGTGGCCAAAAGACTGACGGCAAGCAAGCAAAAACACCCCGCTGCCCACCCCAAACGCGCGCAAGCCAGACAAGCCAGCCAGCGGGCCGCGCATGGCGGCGACTGAATTGCCGCGTTGCTTCATCCCCCGCAATGACGCGGGTTCCCGTTTGCACCGCCGCAGTACGCCATGCGGCGTATTCCGGCGCGGCTGCTGTGTGCGTAGCATGCAAACCGTTCGCTGGCTGACTGCCCGCATGGTGCGGGTGGCGGGGCGGCGATCCGCTGGTTCAACACGCGCACTTTCTCTGGGGGATTCATTCATGCAACGTCGATACACGCTCAAAGCCCTGGCCGCTACCGCGGTTTTATCGGGCCTGACCTGGCTGCCTGCGGCGCACGCGGCAGAGACCATCAAGGTTGGCATCTTGCACTCGCTTTCGGGGACGATGGCCATTTCGGAAACGGCGCTCAAGGACATGGCGCTGATGACCATTGAGGAGATCAACGCCAAGGGCGGCGTGCTGGGCAAGCAGCTTGAGCCGGTGGTGGTGGATCCGGCTTCCAACTGGCCGCTGTTTGCCGAGAAGACCCGGCAGTTGCTCACGCAGGACAAGGTGGCCGTGGTTTTTGGCTGCTGGACTTCGGTGAGCCGCAAGTCGGTGCTGCCGGTGGTCGAAGAGCTGAACGGCTTGCTGTTCTACCCGGTGCAGTACGAAGGCGAAGAGTTGTCCAAGAACGTGTTCTACACGGGCGCGGCGCCCAACCAGCAGGCCATTCCGGCGGTCGAATACCTCATGAGCAAGGAAGGCGGCGGCGCGCGGCGCTTTGTGCTGCTGGGCACCGATTACGTGTATCCGCGCACCACCAACAAGATTTTGCGCGCCTTTTTGCACAGCAAGGGCGTGAAAGACAGCGACATTGTTGAGCAGTACACGCCTTTTGGCCATGCCGACTACCAGACCATCGTGGCCGACATCAAGAAATTCGCCGCGGGCGGACGCACGGCGGTGATTTCCACCATCAACGGCGATTCCAACGTGCCTTTCTACAAGGAACTGGGCAATGCGGGCCTGAAGGCCAAGGATGTGCCGGTGGTGGCTTTCAGCGTGGGCGAGGAAGAATTGCGTGGCGTCGACACCAAGCCCCTGGTGGGCCATCTGGCCGCGTGGAATTACTTCATGACCCAGAAAAATCCGGCCAATGCCGCCTGGATCAAGCAGTGGAGCGACTACGCCAAGGCCAAGAAGCTGCCGGGCCAGTCCGACAAGCCGCTGACCAACGACCCGATGGAAGCCACCTACATTGGCATCCACATGTGGAAGCAGGCGGTTGAAAAAGCCGGGAGTACCGATACCGACAAGGTCATTGCCGCCATGGCCGGACAAACGTTTGCCGCGCCCAGTGGTTTTACGGTGAAGATGGACGAGAAAAACCACCACCTGCACAAGCCCGTCCTCGTGGGCGAGGTGCGCGCCGACGGTCAGTTCAGCGTGGTGTGGAAAACCAAGGGGCCGATCAAGGCGCAGCCGTGGAGTCCGTTCATTGCGGGCAACGACAAGAAAAAAGACGAGCCAGACGGCAAGAGCGCACTTTGAGGCAAAGGCGGGCCGATGCCGCTGAAATCCCCATTTGGGCAGCCGCGCGCGCACTCCGGTCTGGTTGGGCGCGCGTGGCAGGCAAACGGCGGCGGCGCTGCCGCCACAAATTTGCCGCAAATGCGGTCATGGCTTGGCGTCCCTTGTGGCTGCGCGGTCGCGCTCTGTGCCCAGCGCGCGGCGCGGGCAACCGCTGCCAGCTTGGGGGCTGGCAGCGTTGGCAATGAAGCAGGATAAACGCATGTTTTTCAAGAATGCCATTGGGTGGTCGCTTGCGGGCCGCAAGGCGGCGGCCCTTGCGCTGGCGGGGCTGTTGCTGGTTTGTGCGCAGGGCGCGCGGGCGCTCACGGCGGAAACAGCGCGCGCCATGGCGATTGGCGAAACCGAGGCGCGCATCGAGGCGCTCAACCGCGCCGTGGCGCAGGCCGACGCGCCAACGCGGCGTTTGATCGAGGCGCTTGCAGGCGGCGCGGTGAAGGTCACTGAAGACGCGGTGTTCATGCTGGATGGCGCGCGCGCAATCGACCCCGTAACGGGCCAGCCTGTGGCGTTGCCCGAGGCGGCTGAGGACGTGATCAACAACAACTGGATGCGCGCGTCGCTGGAGGCGGCGCTGGCTGTGCTGCAACTGGCCAGCGCGGATGAGGCCGGGCGCTTGCAGGCCGCCGCCGCGCTGCTGAAGGAGCCGGACGAGTCGCGCCTGCCGTTGCTGGAGCAGGCGCTGGCGCGCGAGCAAAGCCAGGTCGTGCGCGAGCGCCTGGAACTGGCGCGCGCCGCCACGCTGCTGGCCAGCGCGGATGCCGGGCGGCGCTTGCAGGCGGCGCGGGCGCTGGAAGCGTCGCGCAGTCCGGACGTCAAGCTGCTGCTCAATGAGCAACTCAGCCAGGAGAGCGATGCGCAGGTCAAGGCCGCCGTGCAGGCGGCCATTGCGCGCATAGACGCCACCTTGGCGCTGGGCGAAAACCTGGGCGTGCTGTTTACCGGCGTGAGCCTGGGATCGATTCTGTTGCTGGCCGCGCTCGGGCTGGCGATTACCTACGGGTTGATGGGCGTCATCAACATGGCGCATGGCGAGCTGATCATGGTGGGCGCTTACGCCACGTATGTGGTGCAGGGGCTGTTCCAGCGGTACCTGCCGGAAGGCGCGTTTGGCTGGTACCTGGTGGCCGCGGTGCCGGTGGCGTTCCTGGCCTCGGCGCTGGCGGGCGCCATTCTGGAGCGCGCGGTCATCCGCTATTTGTACGGTCGGCCACTGGAGAGCCTGCTGGCAACCTGGGGCATCAGCCTGATCCTGATCCAGACGGTGCGCACCGTATTCGGCGCGCAGAACGTGGGGCTGGAAAACCCGGGCTGGATGAGTGGCGGCTGGCAGGTGCTGCCCAACCTGACGCTGCCCTACAACCGGCTGGTCATCATCGGCTTCGCGGCGGCGGTGCTGGTGGCCGTGGCCTGGCTGATCGGGCGCACGCGGCTGGGCCTGTTTGTGCGCGGCGTGACGCAAAACCGCCCCATCGCGTCGTGCATGGGCGTCAATACCGCGCGCATCGACACCTGTGCGTTTGCGCTGGGTTCGGGCATTGCCGGGCTGGCCGGTTGTGCGCTCAGCCAAGTGGGCAACGTGGGGCCTGATCTGGGGCAAAGCTACATCGTCGATTCGTTCATGACCGTCGTGCTCGGCGGCGTGGGTCAACTGGCGGGCGCGGTGTATGCCGCGCTGGGCCTGGGCCTTGCCAACAAGCTGCTGGAAGGCTGGACGGGCGCCGTGCTGGCAAAAATTGCCGTGCTGGTGTTCATCATCGTGTTCATCCAGAAGCGCCCGCAGGGCATTTTTGCCCTCAAGGGCCGGAGCGCCGAAGCATGAATACGAACCTGCCACACACCACCACCACTGCCGCCACATCGACTGGCACTGCCGCCGCGCAGCCCGCGCCGTTGCCGTTGCCGCCTGCGCCGCCGCGTGCGCCGCTGCTGCCCAAGACCGGGTGGGGCGTTTTCCTGCTGGCGCTGATCGGCGTTTGCGCCGTGGCGCCCGTGCTCAACCTGTGGACGCCGCCGGGCAGCGCCTTGCATTTGAGCGACTACATGGTGGCGCTGCTGGGCAAGATCATGTGCTACGCCATTTGCGCGCTGGCGATGGATTTGATCTGGGGCTACACCGGCATTTTGTCGCTCGGCCACGGGCTGTTTTTTGCGCTTGGCGGCTACGCCATGGGCATGTATCTGATGCGCCAGATCGGGCGCGATGGCAGCTACCAGAGCGATTTGCCCGACTTCATGGTGTTTCTGGACTGGAAGGAGCTGCCCTGGCACTGGGCGCTTTCCGGCAGTTTTGGCGCCACGCTGGCGCTGGTGCTGCTGGCGCCGGGGCTGGTGGCGCTGGTGTTTGGCTGGTTTGCGTTCCGCTCGCGCATCAAGGGGGTTTATTTTTCGATCATCACGCAGGCGCTCACGGTGGCGGCCATGCTGCTGTTTTTCCGCAATGAAACGGGCTTTGGCGGCAACAACGGCTTTACCGATTTCAAGCGCGTGCTGGGCTTTCCGATTGCCACCGCGCCAATGCGCATGGCGCTGTTCGTGCTCACGGGCGTGGCGCTGCTGGGCTTTTTCTTGCTGGCGCGCTGGCTGGTGCGCTCCAAATACGGGCGCGTGCTGCAAGCCATCCGCGATGCCGAAACCCGCGTCATGTTCTCTGGCTACGACCCGCTGCCCTACAAGCTGAGCATCTGGGTCATCAGCGCCATGATGTGCGGCGTGGCCGGGGCGCTGTACGTGCTCCAGGTGGGCATCATCAACCCCAGCGAGATGGCGCCCGCAGCGTCGATCGAGATTGCCATCTGGACCGCCGTGGGCGGGCGCGCCACGCTGGTCGGCCCCATCATCGGCGCGTTCCTGGTCAATGGCGCCAAAAGCTGGCTGACCGTGGCCGCGCCAGAGGTCTGGCTGTTCTTCCTGGGCGCGCTGTTCATCGCCGTCACCCTGTTTTTGCCCGATGGCGTGGCGGGGCTGCTGCGCCAGATCAGGCGAAAAGGCCGCCAGCCATGACGCCCGATTTGATGGACGCGGGCGCGCAGCGCCTGCAAGCGCACGCCCGGCAAGAGGCCGCGCGCGGCGGCAAAACCGCTTCGGGCGGGCGCGCCGCCGACTATGGCCGCCCCATCGCGCCGGGCACGGTGGATGTCGCGCACGGGCGGATTCTGTATCTGGAAGATGTGCACGTCAGCTTTGACGGCTTCAAGGCCATCAACGGTCTGAACCTGGACATTGCGCCCGGCGAGTTGCGCTGCGTCATCGGCCCCAACGGCGCGGGCAAAACCACCCTGATGGACATCATCACCGGCAAGACGCGGCCCGACAGCGGCACGGTGTTCTTTGGCTCGACCATCGACCTGCTGCGCCACAGCGAGCCGGAAATCGCGCAAATGGGCATCGGGCGCAAGTTCCAGAAGCCCACGGTGTTCGAACAACTCAGCGTGTTCGAGAACCTGGAACTGGCCCTCAAAACCGACAAGCGCGTGTGGCCGTCCATGCGCTTTCGGCTCGATTCGCAACAGCGCGACTGGCTGGCGCAGGTGCTGCACACCATTCATCTGCACGCGCACGCCGCGCGCCAGGCCGCTTTGCTCAGTCACGGGCAAAAGCAGTGGCTGGAAATCGGCATGCTGCTCATGCAAGCGCCCAGGCTGTTGCTGCTCGACGAACCCGTGGCCGGCATGACCGACGAGGAAACCGCGCGCACCGCCGAACTGCTGCTTGGCCTCAAGGGGCGACACAGCCTGATGGTGGTGGAGCACGACATGCACTTTGTGCGCGAAATCGCGGGCGCGCAAGGCACCGTCACCGTGCTGGCCGACGGCAGCGTGCTGGCGCAAGGCACGCTCGATGAGGTGCAGGCCGACGAGCGCGTGATCGAGGTCTATCTGGGCCGCTGAAACCGCGGCGCGCGGGCAAAGCACACGGGACAAGGAAAAAATGCTTGAAGTCAGCAACATCGACCAGTATTACGGCGGATCGCACATTCTGCGCAACGTCAGCCTGCACGCCAGGCCGGGCAAAATCACGGTGCTGCTCGGGCGCAACGGCGTGGGCAAAACCACACTGCTCAAAAGCTTGATGGGCCTTGTGCCCGTCAAAAACGGCAGCATCCAGTTCAACGGCCAGCCCATCCAGGACAAAACGCCCTACGCGCGCGCCGCGCTGGGCATCGGCTATGTGCCGCAGGGTCGCGAGATTTTTGCCCGCCTCACCGTAGAAGAAAACCTGCGCATGGGGCTGGCCTACCGAGCGGCGCGCGCGCCAGTGCCCGCGCACCTGTTCGAACTGTTTCCGGTACTGCAACAAATGCTGCACCGCCGCGGCGGCGACCTCTCGGGCGGGCAACAGCAGCAACTGGCCATCGCGCGCGCGCTCGCCCCCGGCCCCAGACTGCTCATCCTGGACGAGCCAACCGAGGGCATCCAGCCCTCCATCATCAAGGACATCGGGCGCGTCATCCGCACCCTGGCCGACCAGGGCGAAATGGGCATTTTGCTGTGCGAGCAGTACTACGACTTTGCCGAAGAACTGGCCGACGAATACCTGGTCATGGAACGGGGCGAAATCGTCAAACGCGGCGCAGGCGCCGCCATGCGCGCAGACAACGTGCGCGCCCTGGTCGCCATCTGAAAACCGTTTAACATCCCTTGCGCAAGCCGTGTCGCTGGCTGGCGCGCATTGGCTGCGATCTGGCGGGCCAGCTTCACGCAAAAAGCGCCCTGCCCGCCACTCAACAAAAGGTTTTCACAATGGGCCTGTACAACCATCTGAAAGAAAAACTGCGCGCCTGGAAAACAAGCGCAAAACCAGCCGCAACCGAGGCGCCGCACGCGCCACAAACACCGGGGCGCGATCGGCTGGCGGGGGAAGACGCCGACGCCTTGTTTGGCTTTCAGCTCCTCGGGCAACTGGCCGCTGCCGAAGAAAGCGGCCAAGGCAATCTGCTGATCGGCCCGCGCAACATTCGCACTGCGCTGGCCGCCGTCGCCCTTGGCGCGCAGGGAGAAACGCGGCGCGAAATCATCGCGCAAACCGGAGACTACGACAGCATCGACCTCGCGGCGGGCAAGAGTTTTACGAACGCGCTGCACATCTGGCTGCCGCCGGACAAGACATTGCGGCGGCAATTTGCCGGACATTTCCCGCATGCGCGCATCGAAAACACACCCGTTGACCAGGCGCCCAAAGCCATCAACGCCTACGTCAACGAAAAAACGCGAGGCAAAATCAAAACCATTCTGGACCTCCCGCCCGCTGAGGATGGCATGGTACTGACAACCGCGCTGGATTTCGAGAGCGGATGGCGCACCCCGTTCGATTTGAAAGACACGCGCGTGGACACTTTCTTCGTCACGCCGGACGAACCGCAAAAAACGCACTTCATGTCCCTTGACGATTGTTTTTGGTACAGCGCCACGCCCGATGGCCAAATCGTCTGGCTGCCCTATCGGGACGATGACCTGGGCATGACCATTTTCCTGCCCCGGCCGGACTTGAACCTTGCGCACTGGCTGGAACAAGGCCAGGGCACAAACTGGCAAAACGCCATCGACGCCATGCAATTGAAAGAAGGAAACGTGAAACTGCCGCGCGTGGCATTCGACTTTTCAGCGCGGCTTGCCAACGCCTTGCAGGCACTGGGCATCCGCAGCGCATTTACCGACACCGCTGAATTTGACGACATTCTGGAAAATCCGGGGCCTTTGAAAATCAGCGACGTCCGGCACAAAACGCGCATACAAATCGATGAACAGGGAACCCAGGCCGCCGCCGCGACCAGCGAGGTGCTGCTGTCCGCGGCGGCGGATGACGCCCAATCGGTGCAACCGCCTTTTTCAATGCACATCGACCGCCCCTTTTTCCTGACCATCGGGGATGCATACAATCGCAAAATCCTGTTCATGGGCATTGTACGGCAGCCTTCTCTGGAAAAGTGAGCATACACTCCGTCAGGGCGTTTACTGACCGTGGCAATCCATCGCATCCATGCCTCCCTCCATCGTCACCTTGGGCAAGCGCGGCGCATTTGCATTTTTTACCCTCGCCCCTTGGGGGAGAGGAAGGCAAACGGCAGCGCGAGCATTCCTTACGCAGATTTGACGCTGTCTGCAATAAGTGCTCGGTTCGTCTCTGGCATGGGGCATATTGCATGCGTGGGTGGCCTATTGGGGTTGCCTGCCACGGCGCGCGCATTTTCAATTTCCCCGGCTTATGGGCATCTTGCCCCGGTGCAGGACAGGGCATTGAAGTCATACACGGCGGAGTGCCCGGGGTTTCCCTGCGGAAGCGGTACGCCCCGGGG
>JAISNB010000045.1 GCA_031276435.1 Burkholderiaceae bacterium
CATTTTTCACATCCCATCCTTGCAAAATACGGGCTCACAGGCCCAGGCAACCGTTCGGGTTCAAGGTGAAAAAACCGGCTGGATGCTCCTGGCTCTCCCACGGGATCATCACTGTCCCAGAGGGCTGACGAGCTATCCAGCCAGGCTGCTCAAACAGGTAGAAATCTACCCGGTTGGGCGGCAGGGGGAAGATACAAGGGTTGGGGTGAGGGAGGTTCCGCACGGCGCAAACGAAAAGGGTGCAAAATAAAAACCACATGGATTGCCACAGGGCTAAAGCTCCTCGCAACGACAAAGTAAGCTGTGCTTACATTGGCGAGACGCTTGTCCCAGAAAAACCTATTTCTCGTCATTGCGAGCGCCGCAGGCGCGTGGCAATCCACTGTTTCCATCCATCTATTCATCCTCGCCGCCTTTTGGGAATGCCCCTCTCCCTAACCCTCCCCCCGCGGGGGGAGGGAATCCAAGAATTACCATCACCCTCTCTATTATTTTCTTTCTCCCCCATCCTCACCCCCCGCCCTCTCCACAAGTGGAGAGGGACGCAAATTGCACCCTCCCCTTTGGGAGGGATGCGGAGAGGTCGGAGGGGAAATGGACAGGACGAATAACGAGATAGGTACGCCACGTCATATTATTCCCCTCGCCCCCTTAGGGGGAGAGGGCAGGGTGAGGGGGTATTCCAACCCCTGCAAACATTTAATTTTTGAAACGGCTGCGCAAAGCGGGCAGGGTCAACAGCGCCAGCAGGGCCGCCAGTGCACCCAGCGTGCTTTGCCCAAGCGTAGGAATGGACAGCGCCTTGAGGGTTTTCGCGTTCCGGATGCGGATCTCGTGAATATTGTTTGAAGCGCCCGTTCTGCCATAAAAGCTCAGTTTGAAGGTGTCTGGCACTGCGCCATTGCTGGACAAGTCCAGCGCGCCAATTACCTCAACAAAATTCGCTTCTGTATTGGTGCCAGTAGGATCAATTTCCACTTTCACTGTTGGCCTGGCAGATGCCGAAGCCGGAGAAACCGTGATGCGCACGGTTTGCACCGACGCGCGGTTGGCAAGTGTCTTGACTTGCCATCCCGGCGTTATGGTATTCAAAGCGACCGATGCGATCAAAGGCCCGCCAACGCTTTGCGCGCCTCGCGCAGTCACGCTATTCGGCTTGAACGAACAAGGGACCCAGCAAAGGCTAGCGCTAGAAGTGCCGCCATATTCATCCAAGTGTATAGATACATAACGCAGACCGCCGGGGGCGGCATCGTGCAACTGAAATGCTATTTCATCGGCTCCGGTTCCGTTGTAAGCGGCGTAATCAAACGTGATTTGCAAACCTTCCGCAGACGAAAAAGCCTTGTCGTAAATGGCACTTCCTATTTGGCTATTCGCAGCCTCTGTCAGCTGCAGCCAGCCTTGGCCAGGGGGATCGTTGACCGGGGAGCCAACGGTCAAATGGGGCACCCAGCTTCCCCCCGCTTTGGCTGTACCCGTGCCGCTTACCGTCCAGCCGGGCGCTGTGGCGTAGCGGAAAGAGTCCGCGTCTGTTTCTGTGATGGAGATGGCAGCGTGTGCGGGGGCTGTGCCCCAGGCCATGGCCGCTGTGAGCAAAACGCGGGCCAGTTTGCGGAAAGATTGTGTATATTGGCTATCAGCGGATTTTTTGAAAATATTATAACAAATTTTTATATTGCCGATTGCCGATTGCCGATTGCCGATTGCCGATTGCCGATTGCCGATTGCCGATTGCCGATTGCCGATTGCCGATTGCCGATTGCCGATTGCCGATTGCCGATTATATCAGCGGTTGAAGAATAAAGTCCAGCAGTTTCTGGATTTATTTCTGATGTGTTGCTGTTTAGCATATCTTGCTCCTTGCAAGTTGACGGGATGGATGGGTGGTGGTGCGCCTTCGGCCCTTGCCTTGCCGCTTCTTCATGCGCTCTTGTGTGCATTGCGCTGCGTTGGGCGGCGCGGCAACTGGGGAGCATGACTGGCGGATCGGCTCGGGGGCCAAGACACGCATGCCATGGTAGCAGCGTTTTCGCGTTTTGCAACAGGCGGAGCGGCGCGAAAGCGAAAAAAACGCGGAAAGTGTGAAATAGTTCCGCTTTTTGATGGGTGTGTTGTTTTTTGTCGACCCTCTCTCGCCCCATCCTCACCCCCCGCCCCTCTCCGCAAGCGGAGAGGGGCGCAAATTGCACCCTCCCCTTTGGGGAGGGATAGGGAGAGAGTCAGAGGGGAGGGAATATAAGAGTCTCCCTCGCCCCTTGGGGTGAGAGGTTCTGCCATGCAAAGCGCGGCGCTTGAATCGGTGTTGCACTCACCCTCTCTCGCCCCTGCCGGGGCACTCTCTCCCTCACGAGGGAGAGAGAAATACTGGCGTCATTGCGAGTGCCGCAGGCGCGCGGCAATCCAGAGTGTCTTGCGTGACTTCATGGATTGCCGCGTCGCTTCAGCGCGCAATCACTGGTAAACCACCGAGGCCAGCCCCTCATCGGCCTGCGCCATCCAGCTTGCCAGCGCTGCGTCGCTGGGGAAGAACCAGCCCGCCTCGCCCAATTCGATTTGCGCCATTACGCCTGCCACGCCAGCGCGGGGCAGCGCGTTGCCGCTGCTGGCGCAGCGCCGCTCGATCACCAGGCGCACGGGCAGGCCACGGCGCAAGTCGCCGTGCTCGGTGGATTCGACGCGCGGCGGAAATTCGCTGACCAGGCGCCGCACGTCGGGCGGCTGGCCGTTGACCGTGACGCGCAGGTATTTGCCAAACCGGCAGCGCGCGGTGGGCAAGTCCCACACCTGGCTGAGCATGACCTGCACGCCACCGGAAAAGCGGTCGGGCTGCACGCGGCCCAGGGCGACGATCAGCTCGTCGTCCTTGATGAGGTTGCGGCACTGGTTGAGCAGCACCTCGTCGGCGCGCGCCTCGATGACCCGCGATTTGTCATCGAGCCGCAGCAGTGCCAGCCTGCCGCGCTTGCCGTTGACAACACGCATTTCGCTGACGATGCCCGCCACCAGTTGCGGCTCGCGGCTTTCGGTCAGATCGGCCATCGGGCGGCGCACAAACTGGCGCACTTCGCGCTCGACTTCATCGAACAAATGGCCCGAGAGGTAAAACCCGATGGCGGTTTTTTCCAGCGACAGGCGCTCCCTGACGCCCCAGGGCGTGGCCCGGGGCAGATCGGGTTCTTGCGTGCTGGAGCCGTGCGCGTCGTCGTCCAGCATGTCGAACAGGCCCGTCTGGTTGGCGTTGGCTGCGCTGGCGGCGGCAAATTCAAAGGCCAGATCCAGCCCCGCGGCCAGCGCGGCGCGGTTGCGGTTGAGGCTGTCGAACGCGCCCGCGCGAATCAGCGCCTCGACGGTGCGCTTGTTCACGCGCGCGCGATCGACGCGGAGGCAAAAGTCGAACAGGCTGGCAAACGGCCCGCCTTCTTCGCGCGCCGCGACGATGGCCTCGATGGCCTGCTCGCCCGTGCCCTTGATGGCGCCCAGCCCGTAGCGGATGCGCTTGTCGCTCACTGGCTCGAAGCGGTAATGCCCCCGGTTGACGTCGGGCGGCTCGAAGTCCATGCCTTCGCGCAGCGCGTCCTCGTAGAGCGCCTTGAGCTTGTCGGTGTTGTCCATTTCCACCGTCATGTTGGCGCAGTAGAACTCCGCGGTGAAGTGCACCTTGAGCCAGGCCGTCTGGTAGGCCAGCAGGGAATAGGCGGCGGCGTGCGATTTGTTGAAGCCATAGCCCGCAAACTTTTCCATCAGGTCGAACACCTCGTCGGCCTTGTCGCGGGGAATGCCATTGCGGGCCGCGCCCGCGCGGAAAATCTCGCGGTGCCGAGCCATCTCTTCGGGCTTTTTCTTGCCCATGGCGCGGCGCAGCAAGTCGGCGCCGCCCAGGCTGTAGCCGCCCAGAATTTGCGCGGTCTGCATCACCTGTTCCTGATAGACCATGATGCCGCAGGTTTCCGACAGTATTTCTTCCACCATGGGGTGCGGGTACACCACAGGCTCGCGTCCGTGCTTGCGCGCCACGTAACTGGGAATCAGGTCCATCGGGCCGGGCCGGTACAGCGCGTTGAGCGCGATCAGGTCTTCAAGCCGCTCGGGCCGCGCATCGCGCAGCATGCCTTGCATGCCAGCGCTTTCAAACTGGAACACCGCTTCGGTGCGCCCGTCCTGGAAAAGCTGGTAGGTTTTGGCGTCGTCAAGCGCAATGGTTTCAAACGCAAAGTCCTTCTGGCCGGGATGGCGGCCGATGATGAGCTGCTTGGCAAGCGCCAGAATGGTCAGTGTGGCCAGTCCCAGGAAGTCGAACTTGACCAGGCCCACGGCCTCGACATCGTCCTTGTCGTACTGGCTGACGGCGGCGTCGCTGCCCGGCTGCTGGTAGAGCGGGCAAAAGTCGGTGAGCTTGCCCGGCGCAATCAGCACGCCACCCGCGTGCATGCCTACGTTGCGGGTCATGCCTTCGAGTTTTTGCGCCAGCGCCAGCAGGGTCTTGACCTCGTCCTCGCGCGCGTGGCGCTCGGCCAGCAGCGGCTCGGCCTTCAGCGCCTCGGCGATGGTGATGTGCTGGCCGGGTTTGTTGGGAATGAGTTTGCTGATGCCATCGCAGAAGGTGTAGCTCATATCGAGCACACGCCCCACATCGCGGATGGCCGCGCGCGCGGCCATGGTGCCGAAGGTGGCAATCTGGCTGACGGCGTTTTTGCCATAGCGGTCCTTGACGTACTGGATCACGCGGTCGCGGTTGGCCTGGCAGAAGTCGATGTCGAAGTCAGGCATGCTCACGCGCTCGGGATTCAGGAAGCGCTCGAACAGCAGGTTGTAGCGCAGCGGATCGAGATCGGTAATGCGCAGCGCATACGCCACCAGCGAACCTGCGCCCGAACCCCGGCCCGGCCCCACCGGGCAGCCGTTTTGCTGTGCCCAGTTGATGAAGTCGCCCACGATCAGGAAGTAGCCCGGAAAACCCATCTTCAGGATGGTTTCCAGCTCGAACTCCAGCCGCTGCCGGTAGCGCGGCAGGTGCGCCTCGCGCGCGGCGGCGTCGGGGTACAGCGTGCGCATGCGCGCCAGCAAGCCCTCTTGCGCCTGCTGGCGGAAAAACGATTCCACCGTGTGGCCGGGCGGGATCGGGAAATCCGGCAATTGCGCCTTGCCCAAAGTCAGGCTCAGATTGCAGCGGCGTGCAATCTGCACGGTGTTGGCCAGGGCCGATGGCACGTCGGCAAACAGCGCCTGCATCTCGGCCTTTGATTTGAAATACTGCTCCTGCGTAAAGCGGCGCACACGGCGCGGATTGCCCAGAATCTCGCCTTCGGCAATGCAAACGCGCGCCTCGTGCGCCTGGTAATCGCTGGCGGCAACAAATTGCACCGGGTGCGTGGCCGCTACCGGCAGCTTCAGGCGCGCGGCCAGCCGCACCGTCTCGGCCACCAGGCGCTCGTCGTCGGCGCGGCCCGCGCGTTGCAGCTCCAGATAAAAACGCTGCGGGAACGCGCCCGCCAGTTGCAGCGCCGTCCGGGCGGCGCGGGCCTCGTCGCCCGCCAGCAGGGCCTGTCCCACGGGGCCGGCTGCCGCGCCCGACAAAACAACCAGCCCTTCCGACAGTTCAGACAACCACGCCCATTGCGCCACCGCCTGCGCCTTGACCACGCCTTGCGTCCAGGCGCGCGCCAGCAGTTCGCACAAATTCAGATAACCGCGGTGGTTTTGCACCAGCAAGAGCACGCGCGATGCGCTTGCGGCAGGATCGGCGGCGGCAGCGGCGGGCATGCCATCGAGCGTGACCTCGGCGCCAAGCAGCGGCTTGATCCCCGCGCCGCGCGCGGCCTTGTAGAACTTGACCGCGCCAAACAAATTGTTCCAGTCGGTCAGCGCCAGGGCGGGCTGGCCGTCGGCCCGGGCGCTTGCGACCGCCTCGTCGATGCGCACTGTGCCATCCACCACGGAAAACTCGGAATGCAAACGCAGATGGACAAACATGCAGGCAACCTTTGACGGCAAAACGCGGGAAAAACACGAAACTCGGGCCAGCAGCGCAGGGACAGCATCGCCGAAGCTGGGATGTTACCCTGCCCGAAAAGCCCATCCCGCCACGGCGCGCCGCCGCGCTTTGGGGGCACAACGTGTGCCCATCCACCCCTCTTGCCCCCTGGGCGGAAAAACGGCTTCAGAAAGCCCGTCTGATCTTCTCTGGCTCTTGCCCACGAAAGTCGAGGGCAAGCACGTGGCTGGCCGCTGCCGGAGCATCCCTGCCTGTTCTGTTCTGGCCGGATGCCGACGCGCGGCCTCTTTGCTTTTTTTCAATGGGGCGAGGTCCACTTTTTTTGTTCACGCGAGGTGTCACATATTGGCTGCTGCGTTGCAGAAAAGGCATATGGATTGGCACGCGCGCCTGCGGCTCGCGCAATGCCGGGGATGGCAGTTCGCTGCCCTGTTCACGCCATCGCCCCAGCCCACGCAATGAGATGAAGGTCTACGCGCGCACCGCGCGCGTTTTCGGGTTCAGGCCAGATTTGAACGCCGCCGCCATTTATAAAAACCTCAATGCAAGGCGGGTTAAAGGGCATGGCGTCCGCATTTTGTAAACAATCTTGAGAACTTATTGGGTGTTTTGGGCGCCGCGCAAGCGTCTTGCCCGGATGGGCCGCAAGGCTTTGCAGCGCCGCTCCAGCGCCTGACAAGGCGGGCAAATTCGGGCTGGATTGCCTTTGTCAAAAATGTACCAAACAGGTTCTTAGAGGTGTGATGCATAAAGAAATTACATAAAAATATTTATTTTTCATGGATTATTTTTATATCCTCCACAAATCGAAATCCAAACCGCAGGCCAATCCTTTCTGTCCAGCCATGAGTTCTGAAGCAACGGAGATCCTTGTCTCCCCCCCCCCCGCACACCGCCGCTAGCGCCTCTTGCCGGGCGAATTATGGCGCCGCCGCCTAACAAACCCAGGGTCAAGATCAGCGCGACGCAGCTGCAAATCATCTCTTGGATCGCGCCCGTCGCCCTCCTGCTGATCTGGGAGTTGCTTTCCCGCGTTGGCTACATTCGCGCGCAAATTCTGCCCGCACCCAGTGTCGTGGCGCTCACAGGCTGGAAACTGTTGCAAGACGGAACCTTGCTCACCCATCTTGGCTACAGCTTGGCACGCGCGTGCGTCGGCTTTGTCATCGGGGGGACGATTGGCTTTGTGCTCGGCGTGGCCGTCGGCTTCTCACGCCTGGCCGAAGCCATTCTGGATCGCTCGGTGCAGATGATTCGCGCCATTCCGTTTCTCGCCCTGCTGCCACTGGTCATCATCTGGTTTGGCGTGGACGAGGCGGGCAAGGTATTCCTGGTCGCGCTGGCGGTGCTGTTTCCGATCTACATCAACACGGTGCTGGGCATTCGCCAGGTCGATCCCAAGCTGCTTGAGCTGGGCCGCGTCACGGGCCTGGGGCACAGGGATTTGATCCGCCGCATCATCCTGCCCGGTGCCATGCCATCGATTCTTACCGGGGTGCGCTATGCGCTTGCGGTGTCGTGGCTCGCGCTGGTGATTGCCGAGACACTGGCGACGACCAAGGGCATTGGTTTTCTCGCCATGGACGCGCGCGAGTTTCTGCAAACCAACGTCATTGTGCTCACCATCCTGATTTACGCGGCCATCGGGGTGCTGGCCGACAGTATCGCGCGCTGGCTGGAGCAGCGCCTGCTGACATGGCACCCGAACTATGACAAGGGGGAAGGCTGATGCCCGATCTCCAGCATTCCTCGTCGCAAAACACTCTGGCCGTGCGCGTGCGCGGCTTGCGGCGGCAGTACGGCGCGCGCGTGGTGGTCGATGGTCTTGATCTGGACATCGATCCGGGCGAATTTGTCGCGCTGCTGGGCGAAAGCGGCTGCGGCAAAACCACGCTGCTGCGCGCCCTGGCCGGTCTGGACGCCATCGACGCGGGCACCATCGACGGCCCCGCCCGACCCGCGGTGGTTTTCCAGGAGCATCGCCTGCTGCCATGGGTGCCCCTGTGGCGCAACGTTGCGCTGGGACTGGACGACGGCGCTGGCCGCCCGTTGGCCGAGCAAGTCTTGCGGGAGGTCGGTCTTGCGGGGCGCGAAAACGACTGGCCCCGGCGGCTGTCTGGCGGACAGGCGCAACGGGTTGCCCTGGCGCGCGCCCTGGTGCGCGAGCCGCGCCTGCTGCTGCTTGATGAACCCTTTGCCGCGCTCGACGCGCTCACGCGCATCAAGATGCACGTTCTGATCAAGGAATTGGTGGCGTGCCATCGTCCCGGCGTGCTGCTGGTCACGCACGATGTGGACGAGGCCATTGCCATCTCTGATCGCATCCTTGTCATGCGCAATGGCCGCATTGCCGCCGAGTACCCCGCGGGCGCGGCGGCGCGGCAAAACCGCGAACCCCTGCGGCTTCAGCTCCTGCAAGAGCTGGGCGTGGACGTGCGCCCGCTGCTGCAACAGCGGGTTGCGGTCGCGGCCTGACTTTCCCCCACCCTTCACTTCATCGCCCAGGAGAACCCCATGAAAAAACTTGCTCATCCCATCGTCTCACCCACCCGCCGCCGCTTGCTGCGCGGCGCGGGCCTGGCGGCAACGGCATTCGGCGCCACGGCGTCGGGCCTGCTGCTGCCCGGCCACGCAGCACTGGCGCAAGGCAGCGGCACCCGCAACACCGACACGGTGCGCATCGGTTTTGGCCGCGGCGGCCTGCCGCTGGTTGCGCGCGAGCGCGGCGAGTTTGAAAAAACGCTGGCCGCGCAGGGCATCAAAGCCCAGTGGGTCGGCCCGTTTCCCAACCACGCGCCGTCCTTGCAGGCCGTGGTGGGCGGCAGCGCCGACTTCGGCTTCTGGGGCAGCACCACGCCCGCGCTGGCCGCCATCATTGCAGGCTCTCCGCTGGTATTCACACAATTCACTGTTTACACCCCGCGCACCACCGCCATCATCGTCCGCAAGGATTCCGGTATCAACTCGGTCAAGGAACTGGTCGGCAAAAAAGTCGCCGTCAACCGCTCTGGCCTGGGCGAATTTTTGCTGGTCGCGGCGCTGGAAAAACACGGCGTGGATCGCAAATTGGTGGAGTTCGTGTACCTGAACCCGCCTGATGCGGCACCCGCCTTTGGCCAGGGGCGCGTGCACGCCTGGGCCATGTGGTCGCCCGGCGTCGACATCGCCCGCGAGCAATACGACGGCAAAAATATCTTCTTTGAAGAAACGGATCTGGACTTCCAGATCGACTACTCATCCCTGGTCACCCTGCGCAAATTTGCCGTCGAAAACTCCGCGCTGGTGCGCGCGGTCATCAACGCCTGGCACGCCGAACGTGAATGGGCGAATGCGCACCCGCGCGAATACGAACTGCTGGCCCAGAAAGAAGGCAAATACAGCGACACGGTGCGTGACCAGTTGATCGCCCACCACCGCCAGTACCGCTTTTACGAGGCCGACGACCCAAACTTCCTGCGCGAATTCCAGCGCGCCGCCGACTGGCTTGCGCAACGCAAGATCCTGCCGCAGCGGATAACGGTTGCCGATCACGTCGTGCGTGTCTGACCGACCATTTTTTGCCTCCTCAACCCACCACCCCAGAGAAAGAGAGAAACCTGAAATGTCCGCCAAAAAACCCGTACGCCTCGGCGTCAATGTTCTCGCCTCCGGCCGGCACGACGCTGCCTGGAAAACCCTGCCCAACGCGGCAGACCTGTCAACCGACATCGACGAATTCGTGCGCATCGCGCAACTGGCCGAGCGCGGCCGCATCGACGCCTTGTTCCTGGCGGAAAACCCCGCTGGCCGCTTCTCGGATGCCTACTATCGGCCATGGCGCGCGCTGGACCCGCTTGCCCTGCACGCCGCCCTGAGCCAGGCCACCCGCCACATCGGCCTGGTGGTCACAACCACCACGCTGTACGGCCACCCTTACATCACCGCGCGCCAGATTGCCTCGCTGGAGCACATCAGCAAAGGGCGCGCGGGCTGGAACATCACCACCAGCCAGGATCCGGAAACGCTCCAGGCCTACGGCCTCAAGGAAGGCTTTGAACAAAAGCAACGCTACGAGCGCGCCACCGAATTCACCCAGATCGTCACCAGCCTGTGGGACTCGCTGCCCCGCGAAGCCGTCGTGGCCGATGCGCGGCGCAACGTGTTTGTGGACCCGGCGCGGCTGCGCCCCATCAACGTTCAGGGCCAGCATTTCCGCAGCGCCGGGGCGCTTTTGACCCCGGTTGGCCCGCAGGGGCGGCCCGTCATCTTTCAGGCTGGTGAATCCGAAGAAAGCAAAGCCTTTGGCGCGCGCTGGGCCGACGCGCTTTTTACCGGCCAGCGTACCCTGCAAAATGCGCAAAAGTTCTATGCTGACGTCAAGGCGCTGGCGCAAGGCTATGGTCGCGACCCCGACCGCCTGCTCGTCGTACCGGGCCTGTTCCCCATTCTTGGCGGTACTGAAGCCGAAGCGCAGCGGCGCAAGGACGAACTCGATGAACTGCTCGACCATGAAGCCCTGCGCATCGAACTGGCCCGCCAACTGGCGATCGACCCTGAAGACCTGCCACTGGACGCGCCCCCGCCCTACGACAAAATCGAGGCCGCCAAAAACAACCAGCCGCAGTCATTGCGCTGGCACCGAACGCAAATCCTCAACGAAGCGCGGCAGAACAACTGGACCGTGCGGCAAGTCGTGCGCGGCAACTTCCGGGGCGGCCACCGCGTCATCGTCGGCACGCCTGAGCAAGTGGCCGCCGACATTTTGTACTGGGTGGATCACGGCGCCGCCGACGGCTTCAACTTCAACATCGACATACTGACCAGCGGCCTGAAAGACCTTGTTGAACAACTGATTCCGGAACTGCAAAAGGCAGGCCGCTTCCGCCGCGAATACGAGGGCACAACCTTGCGCGACAACCTGGGACTGCCGCGCTACCAAGCCGCCGCCGCGTAAGTTCAGGCGCGTTTGTGACGCTGGCGTGTGCAGGCGTTCAGCCCCAGCCGCCCGCGTTCAGCTTTGCGCTTTTTCTTTTCCGTGCGTCATCCCACGGAAAAAAGAACACGAAAGCCGTGATGGCAACGCGCGCGCCGGGCGCAAGGCCGCGCCAGACCTCACCCACGTCATTGCAAAGAACGAAACGGCGACACGACAATTCCCCAGCATCATCAGTGCGTGGAGTAAGTCAACGGCGTTGCTGGAAGCAATCCATGGCCTTTCGTTTGGTGCGACACCTGTTTGCGTCGCGCGGAAAATCCCCCTCACCCCCTAAAAGGGGCGAAGGCATTATTTTTTGTTCGGCGCGTGTTGCGTTGTCCGGGCGCGCCGACTTTTTCCCCAAAGTGGCGCGGGTAAAGAATACAAATGCGCTGCGCAAGCCCAAGGGGAAACAGAGGCACGCTCCCGCCTTATCCGTCATTGTGAGTGCCCGCAGGGCAGGTGGCAATCCAGAAGGCTTTGTCCCTGCATACTGTTGCGTTCCAGTTGCGCCGCCGAGCGTGGATTGCTTCGTCGCCACGCTCCTCGCAATGACGGGGATTTTTGGGGTGGTCCGCTGATTCGCGTCCACGCCGCTGCCTTGTGGCTTGCAATGCCGGGAAGTTGAGTG
>JAISNB010000057.1 GCA_031276435.1 Burkholderiaceae bacterium
GTCGTCCATGAAGCCGCGGCGCACGCATTGCCGCATGAATTGCAGCAGTTCTTCGTAGTAGCCGCGGTGGTTGAGCAGTCCCAGTGGTTTGTCGTGGTAGCCCAGTTGCCGCCAGGACCAGGTTTCAAAGAATTCCTCGAATGTGCCGATGCCGCCGGGCAGGGCCAGGAAGGCGTCGGAGTGATCGGCCATGACGCGCTTGCGCTCGTGCATGGTGTCGACCACATGCAGCCGGGTGCAGCCGTGGTGTGTGCGCTCGCGCTCGGCCAGCGCCTTGGGGATGACGCCCACCACACGCGCGCCGCCAGATAGCGCGGCGTCGGCTACGGCGCCCATCAGGCCCGCGCGTCCGCCGCCGTAGACCAGTTGGCCGCCCATGGCGGCAATCCAGCGGCCCACTTGGGCGGCCAGCGCCATGTCCGTGGGGTCGGCGCCGTTGCGCGATCCGCAGTAGACGCAAAGGGAGAAGGCGGGCGGGCAGGCGGTGGTGGTGGTGGTGCTCATGATGCCGAAGTCAGCGCCCGGCAGATGGCGGCCAGCCAGATGCCGCCAGCCAGCAGCAGGCTCAGCAGTACGGCGGCCGATCCCATGTCTTTGGCGCGTTTGGACAGGTCGTGCCAATCGGGGCCTATGCGGTCGATGGCGGTTTCGATGCTTGTGTTGAGCAGTTCGACGATCATGACCAGCAAGATGGATCCGGCCAGCAGTGCGGTTTCAGTCCAGTTGCGGCCCAGGCAGAAGGCCAGCGGAATCAGGATGGCGGCGGCCATGGCCTCTTGGCGGAAGGCGGTTTCCTGCCAGCCCGCGCGCAGTCCTGCCATGGAGTACAGGGTGGCGTGCCAAAGGCGCGAAAGTCCGCGTCGCGCTTTTTGCGAGTTGACGGGCGCCGCGCCGTCTGGCGCGCGTGGCGGCGGCGCAAGGCCGGGGGCGGCGGCTGCGGGTTGGGAGTCGGGCATGCCGGAAGGGTCGTTGATGTGGTGCATGGGGGGCGTGTTTACGCTTGCGCGGCGGGCGCGGCAGCAGGTTGAGGATCGCGCGGGGGTTCTCGCCGCGCGTCGATCAGGCGCGTTCCGGCCCAGATGTCGTGCCAGAACTGGCGTTCGCGCTGAAAGCGCGCCAGCAGCACCCATATCCACACCCAGCCAGCGCAGAGTACCAGTGTTTCGCCAACGCCGGGTTTGAACAGCCGCATGAGCGCCAGCGGCGGCAAGAACCACACCCACGACAGCAGGTAGCGCAGCAAGGCGCGCGCCTTGGCAACGGGTCGGCCAGCGCGGTCGGCCAGGCGGATGTGCCAGGTTTTCATGGCCAGGGTCTGGCCTTTGCTCCAGAAGTAAACAAAGTAGAGGCCAAATACGACAAACAGAAACGCTTGCAGGGCGTGCCGCAAGTGCAGGGCGTGGCGCATTTGCATGGGCGCGCTAAAGAGCAGTCCGGCAATGACGACAACGCCAAACAGCAGGATGCCTTCGTAAAACCAGCAGGCCATGCGGCGTTTGAGCGAGGGCGTCTGGACGGCGGGCAGCGGCGGCGGGGGTGATGGGGTTGGATCGGTCATTGCAGCAATAACAGCGGCAGCGGCGGGCGCGCCAGAAAGCAGTTGGGCATCAGTCAGGCAAAAGGGCGCGCGCCAGAGCGCGCCCCAGGCGCACAGCAAACTGGCGCGCCGTCAGCGAGGCAATAGTGTATTGCGGTTGAAGGGTGCAGCGGCATCGCTTGCGCCGCCGCGCGGCAGCGCGCCAGCGTTTGGGCGCACGTTGCGCAATATCTTGTCCGGCGCGGCGGGGCGCGGGGCGGCGGCCGTGGCGGGTGGTTGTTTGCCCCGCTGCGCGGCCAGTTTGCTGCGCTCTTCGGCGGGCAGGTATTGGTAGGCTTGCCAGCGGGCCTTGATGTCGTCCCTGGACATCTTTTGTGTTTGTGTTTCGCCAAAGTTGAGCCGCGCCTGCGCGCGCTGGGCCGGGCTGAGGATGGCCCATTGCGTCATGCGGCTTTGCAGCGTGGCCTGGGCGGCGGGCGTCATGCGGTTGTAGTTGTGCGCCAGTGCGATCCATTTGCGCTGGTCTTCTTCAGTCAGCATGGGCCACAGGCCATTGAGGGGTTGCAGTGCTTTTTTTTGCTCGGCGCTCAGGGACGACCAGGCGATGGCGCCCACAGTTTGCGAAGGGGCAGCGGTTTTTTGCGCCCAGGCGGGCGCGGCGGCGCCCAGGGCGCCAAGCAGCAGCAGCGCGGGCAATGTCCGCTGGAGATGGGTGACTTTGTCTCGCATGGGGCGAAGGGGCGGTGCGTGCGTGGCGACTGGGTTTACTGGTATTGGGCGGGTGTTTCGCTTGGCGCGGTCAGACGAAGGTATTCCATGAAACCGGCGTCAGTGTAGGCAATGGGGGGTAGATCGTCGGTCAGCAGCGCGGAATCGATTTCGGCCAGTTCGGCCATGCGGTTGTCGTCTTGCCAGCCGATGACCATCACCAGGGTCACGGCCATGGCGAGCATGAGCGCCGCCGAAGCCAGGCGGCCCCACAGGCCAAGCGCCTCGTCACCCAGACCCGCTGTGGCTGTGGCGCCGCTGCCGCCGCCCCAGATGGCGCTGGCGGCGCGAAGTTCTGCCGCCGTGGCGGCTTGCTTTTGCCGCGCCAGCGCCTGCATGCGGGCCGCGCGCAGGCGCTCGGAAATGTCGTGGGGCAGGGTTTGCGCGCCCTGGGTCAGGCGCGCGGCGATGCGCAGCCCGATGCGGTTTTGCAATGCGGCGAGATTGCTGGTCGTCATGGTGTGATTCCTTTGGACTTGAGCGCCGCCAGCAACGATCCGATTGCGCGCGAACAGTGCGTTTTTACGCTTCCTTGCGAGCAACCCATTGCCGCCGCTGTTTCGGCCACGTCCATCTCTTCCCAGTAACGCATGAGGAAGGCCTCGCGTTGACGGGTGGGCAGGCACATGATTTGCGCCTCGATCGCGTGGAAAATTTCGGCGCGCCGCACCGTGTCTTCGGCGCTTTCGGCCTGCTGCGATCCGCTGGCCTGCGCAAAGGTTTCCAGCCAGTCGAAATCGCCACCCGCCGCGTCGCCAGCGCCGCCTTCAGACTCGAAATCGCTGAAGTTGGAAAACAGCGCGTTGCGCGTTTTCTGGCGCCGGAACCAGTCCAGTATGGTGGTGGAGAGAATGCGCTGGAACAACAGCGGCAACTCGGCTGCCGGCTTGTCGCCATAGCGCGTGGACAGCTTGAGCATGCTCTCTTGCACGATGTCCAGCGCGGCCTCGTCATCGCGCACCTGGTAGCGCGCGCGCTTGAAAGCGCGTTTTTCAACGCCCTTGAGAAAGTCCGACAGTTCTTGTGAGGAAGCCAAGGGAGCAAACGGCGCCTGGGCGCAACCGTGAGAGAAAAAGTGTGTGTGTCCGCGCCCGGTCCGCACAGGCGGCGGCTGCGCACGATTATGCCTTGGCCGTTTTGGGGCGGGCCGCCCGCGCGCGCCGTAGTGCCATAATAAGCGGATCAAACGGATTGCAGCCGACAGTGTGCATACAAGAGCCTGTCAGTGGTTGTCAGTCTCAAGTCCTGAAGCAGCCTCACAAGGGCCAGCAAGGGGCACCCAAGGTTTTTCGTTAGAGAAATTCCCGAAAGGTTGGTCTTGTCCAAATGGAAATCTCCAAAGCAGAAATGAAGTCCGCTGCCGCCACGGCGGCGCTGGCCCGCGGCGCTGGCCGCCCCAAAAGCGAAGAGTTGCGCGGCGCGGAAATCCTGATCCGCGCCTTGCAGGCCGAAGGCGTCAAGCACATCTGGGGCTATCCGGGTGGTGCGGTGCTGCACATCTACGACGCGCTTTTCAGGCAAAAAACCATTCAGCACATTCTGGTGCGCCATGAGCAGGCCGCCGTGCACGCAGCCGACGGCTATGCCCGCGCCACGGGCGATGTGGGGGTGGCGCTGGTCACCTCTGGCCCCGGCGTGACCAATGCCGTAACGGGCATTGCCACCGCCTACATGGACAGCATTCCGCTGGTGGTGATTTCAGGGCAGGTGGCATCCAGCTACATCGGCCAGGACGCCTTTCAGGAGTGCGACGCCGTGGGCATCACGCGCCCGGTTGTCAAACACAATTTCCTGGTCAAGGACGCCAGCCAGGTGGCCACGGTCATCAAGAAAGCCTTCCACATCGCGCGCACGGGCCGCCCGGGGCCGGTGGTGGTCGATATTCCCAAGGACATTTCCCACAACAAGGCGGCGTTTGCGGGTTATCCAGAGAGCATCAGCATGCGCTCGTACAACCCCGTCAAAAAAGGGCACAGCGGGCAGATTCGCAAAGCGCTGCAATGGCTGCTGGCGGCCAAGCGGCCCTACATCTACACCGGCGGCGGCGTGCTGCTTGGCAACGCCACGGCTGAACTGCGCGAACTGGTGGACTTGCTGGGCTATCCCGTGACCCACACGCTTATGGGCCTGGGCGCTTTTCCGGCGACCGATCCGCGCTTTCTGGGCATGCTGGGCATGCACGGCACGCTGGAAGCCAACAACACCATGCAGCATTGCGACGTGCTGCTGGCCGTGGGCGCGCGCTTTGATGACCGCGTGATCGGCAATCCCCGGCATTTTGCGCAGGTCGAGCGCAAAATCATCCACATCGACATCGATCCTTCCAGCATCTCCAAGCGCGTGAAAGTCGATGTGCCCATCGTGGGCGACGTCAAAGAGGTGCTGGCCGAACTGATCGCCATGATCAAAGAGGCGGACGCCAAGCCCGCCGACCTTGGCGCGCTGGCTGGCTGGTGGCAGCAGATCGAAGCCTGGCGCGAGCGCAACTGCCTCGACTACGACCGCGCCAGCAAGGACGTCATCAAACCGCAGCACGTCATCGAAACCCTGTGGAACCTGACCCGCGACGACGACGTATACATCACCTCCGACGTGGGCCAGCACCAGATGTGGGCCGCGCAATACTACAAATTCGACCAGCCGCGCCGCTGGATCAACTCGGGCGGCCTGGGCACCATGGGCGTGGGCATTCCATACGCCATGGGCATCAAACTGGCCCGGCCCGACAGCGAAGTATTCTGCGTCACGGGCGAAGGCTCGGTGCAAATGTGCATCCAGGAGCTGTCCACCTGCCTGCAATACAACACGCCCATCAAAATACTGGCGCTCAACAACCGCTACCTGGGCATGGTGCGCCAGTGGCAGGAAATCGAATACTCCGGCCGCTACAGCCACAGCTACATGGACGCACTGCCCAACTTTGTGAAACTGGCCGAATCCTATGGTCACGTGGGCATGCTCATCGAGCGACCGCAAGACGTGGAAGCGGCGCTGCGCGAGGCGCGCAAACTCAAGGACCGCACGGTCTTCATGGACTTTCGCACCGACCCCACCGAAAACGTATTTCCCATGGTGCGCGCTGGCAAGGGCATCACCGAAATGCTGCTGGGTGCGGAGGATTTGTAAGCCACACACAACACCGGGCGGGCCGTTGCCCGCGCTTTCCCAAAGCGGAAAGTGCGGACGGCGGCCCGGAAAACTCAAAAAAACACTGGACGAATCCATCGCCCGCCAGACCTGCGGCTTACCGGCTGCGCGCGAGGGCGGAAAAGCGGCGGCTCTCCCCGCCGCCGGGCGCGAAAAGAGGACTCCTTTTCCTGAACCATGAAACACATCATTGCCGTACTGATTGAAAACGAAGCGGGCGCGCTCTCGCGCGTGGTGGGCCTGTTCTCGGCCCGTGGCTACAACATCGAATCGCTCATCGTCGCCCCCACCGAGGACGCGAGCCTCTCGCGCATGACCATCCAGACGCGCGGCTCCGACGACGTCATCGAACAAATCACCAAACACCTCAACCGCCTGATCGAAGTCGTCAAAGTGGTCGACCTGACAGAAGGCGGCTACATCGAGCGCGAACACATGATGGTCAAAGTGCGCGCCGTGGGCAAAGAGCGCGAGGAAATCAAACGCATGAGCGACATCTTTCGCGGCCACATCATCGACGTAACCGACAAAAGCTACACCATCGAACTCACTGGCGACCAGGCCAAGCACGACGCTTTCCTGCAAGCCATGGACCGCAGCGCCATCCTTGAAACCGTGCGCACCGGCGCCAGCGGCATCGGACGCGGCGAGCGGCTGCTGCGCGTCTAGCCAGGCCATGGACACACCCACCGCCGCCCCTGGCGCAGCGCGCGCCGCGCGGGCAGCGAAACCGCAATCACCCCTTGTCTGACCCCAAAACCCTGAACGGAGAAATCGAATGAAAGTTTTTTACGACAAAGACTGTGACCTCAGCCTCATCAAAGGCAAAACCGTCGCCATCATCGGCTACGGCAGCCAGGGCCACGCGCACGCGCAAAACCTCAACGACAGCGGCGTCAAAGTCATCGTCGGCCTGCGCAAAGGCGGCGCAAGCTGGCCCAAGGCCGAAAAATCCGGCCTCAAAGTGGCCGAAGTTGACAGCGCCGTCAAACAGGCCGACGTCGTCATGGTCTTGCTGCCCGACGAAAACATCGCCACGGTGTACTACAGCCAGATCGAACCCAACATCCGACCCGGCGCGTCGCTGGCCTTTGCCCACGGCTTCAACGTGCACTACAACCAAGTATCCCCGCGCGCCGACCTGGACGTATGGATGGTCGCCCCCAAAGCCCCCGGCCACACCGTGCGCAACACCTACACCCAGGGCGGCGGCGTACCGCACCTGATCGCCGTCCACCAGGACAAAACCGGCAAAGCGCGCGACTTGGCGCTCTCCTATGCCATGGCCAACGGCGGCGGCAAGGCTGGCATCATTGAAACCACCTTCCGGGAAGAAACCGAAACCGACCTCTTCGGCGAACAAGCCGTCCTGTGCGGCGGCGCCGTCGAACTGGTGAAAACAGGCTTTGAAACCCTGGTCGAAGCGGGCTACGCCCCTGAAATGGCCTACTTTGAATGCCTGCACGAACTCAAACTGATCGTGGACCTCATCTACGAAGGCGGCATCGCCAACATGAACTACTCAGTCTCCAACAACGCTGAATTTGGCGAATACGTCACCGGCCCCGAAGTCATCAACGCCACCTCGCGCGAAGCCATGCGCAACGCCCTCAAACGCATCCAGAACGGCGACTACGCCAAAATGTTCATACAGGAAGGGCAACTCAACTACCCCGGCATGACAGCGCGCCGCCGCCTGATGGCCGCCCACCCGATCGAACAAGTCGGCGCCAAACTGCGCGCCATGATGCCCTGGATCGCCAAAAACAAACTGGTAGACCAAACCCGCAACTAACTGGCACGGCGCAAAACCCATGGCGCGCGCCATGGGCGACAAGCGGGCGGGCAGCGCATTCTGGCTGCGCGTGCCTTCCGGCGCAATCTGCAAAAACAGCAATTCTGAAAACGCCACGCATCCATGTGGCGTTTTTATTGTGCGCGCATGCCATGCCAAATGCTCCTCCGGCAGGTGTGGGGCTTGGGCACCAACCTGCCAGTGCCCAAGCCTTGCAAATCGCCCGCATTCAAAGGCTCCGCCATCAGTAGATCGCCCATTGCGGCTGCCGCTGGAAAGCGCATTTTCAAAAATAATCCAGACAGGCAGGGCGCAATTTATTTCGACAATTCGCGCATGGCTTCTTCCAGCCCCTTGAGTGTCAGCGGGTACATGCGCTGCGCCATCAATTGCTGGATGATGGCGATGCTTTCGCGGTATTGCCACAGGCCTTGCGGTTCGGGGTTGATCCACGCAAAGCGCGGAAAAGCGTGTGTGAGGCGTTGCAGCCATTGGGCGCCCGCCTCGGCGTTGCCGTATTCCACGCTGCCGCCCGGTTGCACGATTTCGTAGGGACTCATGGTGGCGTCGCCCACAAAGATGAGTTTGTAGTCCTTGTTGTATTTGCGGATGATGTCCCAGACGGCGAATTTTTCAGAGAAGCGGCGACGGTTGTTTTTCCACACAAAGTCGTATACGCAGTTGTGGAAGTAATAGAACTCCAGGTGTTTGAATTGCGCCTTGGCCGCGGAGAACAGTTCTTGCACGCGCGCGATGTGCTCGTCCATGGTGCCGCCCACGTCCATCAGCAGCAGTACTTTGACGGCGTTGTGGCGCTCGGGGGTCATTTTGATGTCGAGCCAGCCCGCGTTGGCTGCCGTGGCACGGATGGTGTCGTCCAGATCGAGTTCCAGATTGTTGCCCTGGCGCGCAAATTTGCGCAGGCGGCGCAGCGCCACTTTGATGTTGCGCGTGCCCAGTTGCTGCGTGTCGTCGTAGTCGCGCCAGGCGCGCTGCTCCCACACTTTGACGGCACCGCGTTTGCCACCCTTGCCGCCAATGCGTATGCCTTGCGGGTTGTAGCCGCCGTGGCCAAACGGGCTGGTGCCGCCGGTGCCGATCCATTTGTTGCCGCCCTGGTGGCGCTCTTTTTGTTCTTCCAGGCGTTTTTTGAGTGTTTCCATCAACTCGTCCCAGCCCATTTTCCGGATGGCGGCTTTTTGCTCGGCACCCAGTTCATGCTCCAGCCACTGGCGCAGCCAGTCGGCGGGAATGTCGGCAAAGAGGCTGTCGGTTGCGCTTTCCACGCCTTTGAAGTAGGCGCCAAACGCGCGGTCAAATTGGTCGTAGCGTTTTTCGTCTTTCACCAGTGTGGCGCGCGCCAGGTAATAGAAGTGCTCCATCGAGCAGGCCTGCGGCTGGTGCGGCCCCACCACGCCAGTTTGCAGGGCTTCGAGCAGGGTCAGGAATTCTTTGATGGAAACGGGCAGGCGCGCGGCGCGCAAGGTGTAGAAAAAATCGATCAGCAGGGCACCCGATGCCGATGCCACCGCGCCGCCACGGCCAGGCTCTGCCGCATCAGCCGTTTTTTGCGCCGGACGATTCATGGCTGGCCGCGGCGCGCCAGCAGGCGCGCGCGCGCCGCAGGCCATTCAAGCGCCAGCATGCTGTACATGACGGTGTCGCGCACGCTGCCATCGCGCCGCAGCGCGTGGTGGCGCAGTACGCCGTCTTTTTTTGCGCCCAGGCGCTCGATGGCGCGTTGCGATGCAAGGTTTTCGCTGTCGGTGCGCCAGCCCACCACGGCGCAGCCCAGCGTGTCGAAGGCGTGGCCCATCAGCAGCAGTTTGCATGTGGTGTTGACGTGCGTGCGCTGCGCGCTGCGGGCGTACCAGGTGTAGCCAATTTCCACGCGACGCACGGCGGCCTCGATGTTGTGGTAGCTGGTGCAGCCCAGTGCCGCGCCCGTGGCCTCGTCCAGCACGGCAAAGGCCAGGCGATGGCCTTCGGCGCGCATGCGCAGCGCCTGCTCGATGTAGGCGCGGGTGTTTTCGGGTTCGGGCACTGAGGCCACGCGCAGTTTCCACAACTGGCCATCGGCGGCGGCGGCGCGCAAGCCGGTTTCGTGCGCCAGCGCCAATGGCTCCAGGCGCAAGCCGTGGGCGCGCAAGGTGACGGCTTGCACAAAAGCCATGGTTTATCGCCTGG
>JAISNB010000069.1 GCA_031276435.1 Burkholderiaceae bacterium
GGCTGGACGCTCCTGGCTCTCTCGCGGAATCATCGCTGTTCCAAGGGTGTAACGAACTATCCAGCCGGGCAGCTCAAACAGCAGCAATTTAGCCGTTGGGGCAACAAGGGGAAGATACAAGGGTTGGGTGAGGGGAGTTCCCGCATACAGCGCCGCGCTTGAAGCAGTGTTGTGCGCACCCTCTCTCGCCCCTTTGGGGCACTCTCTCCCTCAAGGGAGAGAGGAAGGGAAAGGCATCTGCGGCGCATCCATTCTTTACTCTCCCCCACCCCTCTCCACAAGTGGAGAGGGGGCATATTGCACTCTCCCCATCCTCACCCCCCCGCCCCTCTCCGCAAGCGGAGAGGGGCGCAAATTGCACCCTCCCCCCTTGGGGGGAGGGTTGGGGAGAGGGAACAAAAGGGGAAAGATGGAGAGTGCCCCAGGGCCTCTCTCCCATGAATGGGAGAGAGGAAGGCAAATGGCGGCGCGAATGTTCTCCGTCATTGCGAGGCACGAAGCGCCAGGGCAATCCCCCCAGCAGTCAGAAGCAACCCCATAAAAAAGAGGCGCGAGGCGCCGCGGCAATCCACCATGATGCGGGTTCGGCCATCAAAAACGCCAAGGCGCAGGCCGAAATGGCGCGGCTCAGCGTCGCCGCAGAATGTGCACAAATTCGCCTGCGTCGGTGTTTTGCTGTTCGACCAGTGTGTGGCCGGTTTGCCGGGCAAAGGCCTGAAAGTCGCGCACCGAGCCAGGGTCGGTCGCCAAAACGCGCAGCAACTGGCCGCTTTGCAGTTCGGCCAGCGCTTTTTTGGCCCGCAAAATGGGCAGGGGGCAGTTCAGGCCCCGGGTGTCGATTTCTTTGTCGGTGTCCATGACAAACAAGCCAGGCAAAAGCGCAAGGGTTCAGGCCGGGAATACGCCCGTGGACAGGTAGCGGTCGCCCCGGTCGCAGACGATGAAGGCAATGGTTGCGCCCCGCTCGCGCGCGGCGATTTGCTGCGCCACCCAGCAGGCGCCGCCCGATGAGATGCCGGCAAAAATGCCTTCTTCGGATGCCAGTTGGCGGCAGGTGTTTTCGGCGTCGGCCTGCGTGACCAGCACTTCTTCGTCGACCAGCGCGGGTTCGTAGATTTTGGGGCGATAGGCTTCAGGCCATTTGCGTATGCCCGGGATGCGCGATCCTTCCGCCGGTTGCGCGCCAATGATCCGGACGGCCTTGTTCTTTTCTTTCAGAAAGCGCGCCACGCCGGTGATGGTGCCGGTGGTGCCCATGGCGCTGACAAAGTGCGTGATTTGCCCGTCCGTTTGCCGCCAAAGCTCAGGTCCCGTGGTTTCGTAATGGATGCGCGGGTTGTCCGGGTTGGCAAACTGGTCGAGGATGACGCCTTCGCCCTGCGCGACCATTTTGTCGGCCAGGTCGCGCGCGTATTCCATGCCGCCCGAGCGCGGGGTGAGCACCAGTTTCGCGCCGTAGGCTTTCATGGTTTGCGCGCGCTCTATGGACAAATCCTCGGGCATGATGAGCACCATGCGGTAGCCTTTGATGGCTGCGGCCATGGCCAGTGCGATGCCGGTGTTGCCGGAGGTGGCTTCGATCAGCGTGTCGCCGGGCCGGATGTCGCCGCGCTCCTGGGCGCGCTGGATCATCGACAGCGCGGGCCGGTCCTTGACCGAGCCAGCCGGGTTGTTGCCTTCCAGCTTGGCCAGCAGCACATTGCCGCCTTCGGCGCGGGCCATGCGTTGCAGGCGCACCAGGGGTGTTGCGCCAATTGTGTCTTCAATGGTTGGGTATTGGACTTGGGTCATTGCGACACTGTGCCATAATTTCGCGGCTTTCACGCGCCGCGGCGCCCGGGTGGCGAAATAGGTAGACGCAGCAGACTCAAAATCTGCCGGTGGCGACACCATGCCGGTTCGATTCCGGCCCCGGGCACCATTTGGGGCCAGGCCGCGCCGGAAAGCGGTTGCAAACCGGCGGGCGCGCCCGCTTTTGGGAAAGCGCAAGGCAGCACACCGTGCAGATTGAACGTGTTGACGCACCCCAGGCGCCCGAGATCGCGCGCGTCATGATCGAGGGGTTTAACCGCCACTACGCGCTGTTTCGCAACGAGTCGCAACGCGCCAAATACCGCTTTGAAACGCGCGACTGGCACGGCCAGCGCCGCGCGCAGCGCGACCGCATCGAGTTCTACGACTTGCGTGTGCACGAGTGCTCGCTGCGGCTGGAGCGCGAGTTCAAGGCGCACACGCTGCCCATGCAGGTGTGGCAGCAGGTCAAGCTGCTTTACATCGGCCTGCTGGTCGAGCACCACCAGCCCGAGCTGGCCGAGACTTTTTTCAACTCCGTGACCACGCGGATTTTGAACCACGAGTATTTCCAGAACGATTTCATTTTTGTGCGCCCGGTCATCAGCACCGAGTACATGGAGATTGGCGGCAGCAACGTGCCGCTGACTTTCCGCGCCTACTACCCCAGTCTGGAGCGGCAGCAGGGGCTGGAGCAGTCGGTGCAGGCGCTGCTGGAAGCGTTTGGCCTGTCGTGCCCGTTCGAGGATTTGCCGCGCGACGCGCTGCGCGTGGCCGATGCCATGCGCAGCGAGTTGGGTGGCGACAAGCTGCGCGCCAATTTCCAGATCCAGGTGCTGGCGAGCCTGTTTTTCCGCAACAAGGCCGCTTACGTGGTTGGCAAGCTGTGCAACGGCTTTCGCGACATTCCGTTCGTGCTGGCGCTGCTGCACCGCAAAAGCGGCGCGGACGAAAAAGCGGGCCTTTACGTTGACGCGGCGCTGTTTGGCGAAGAGGATTTGCTGCTGTTGTTCTCGTTTGCGCGCGCCTATTTCCTGGTGGACATGGAGACGCCATCGACTTATGTGCATTTCCTGCGCAGCCTCATGCCGCGCAAGACGCGCGCCGAGTTGTACAACGCGCTGGGGCTGGCCAAGCAGGGCAAGAACCTGTTCTACCGCGACTTTCTCTACCACCTGCGCCACTCCAGCGACAAATTCCGCATTGCGCCCGGCATCAAGGGCATGGTCATGCTGGTGTTCGACTTGCCCAGTTTTCCTTATGTGTTCAAGGTCATCAAGGACTTTTACCCGCCGCAAAAAGAGACCACGCGCGAGCTGATCGAAGAGAAATACCAGCTTGTCAAACGCCACGACCGCGTGGGGCGCATGGCCGATACGCAGGAGTTCTCGCTGGTGGCGTTTCCGCTGGCGCGCTTTGAGGACGATCTGGTGCAGGAGTTGCGCCAGTTCGCGCCCAGCCAGGTCGAGATTTCCGACCGCGACGGCGACGGCCAGGTCGAGCTGATTCTCAAGCACGTGTACATCGAGCGCCGCATGATTCCGCTGAACCTGTACCTGCAAGAGGCGTTTGATGCAGGCGATGCCGACCCCGTGGCCCGCCAGCAGATGGAGCGGGCCATCGTCGAATACGGCAACGCCATCAAGGAGATGGTGGCGGCCAACATTTTTCCGGGCGACATGCTGTGGAAGAACTTTGGCGTCACGCGCCAAGGCAAGGTCGTGTTCTACGACTACGACGAGATCGAATACATCACCGACTGCAATTTCCGCAAGGTACCGCCGCCGCGCTGCGAGGAGGACGAGATGTCGGGCGAGGTCTGGTACGCCGTCGGCAAAAACGACGTGTTCCCCGAGACGTTCGCGCCGTTTCTGCTCGGCAGCCCGCGCGTGCGCGAGATTTTCATGCGCTACCACGCTGATTTGCTGGACACTGGTTTCTGGCAGGCCAACAAGGAGCGCATTGGCCGCGGCGAGTTGATTGACGTGTTTCCCTACGCCCCCCGGCGGCGCTTTGGCGCTGCCGGGGCGGACAGCGCCAGCGGCTGCGAGGCAGGCGAAAACCGGGGCGGCTGAAGGCCGCCGCCACCGCTGCGCCCGGTTTTGTCATGGCGCTGTCGCGCGAGTCGGCTACCGTTGGTTTTTGACGCACAATCGGATGGCGCGCACGCATCCGGAAAGCCGCGCGCTTTTCCGGATGGGGGCTGAATACACAACAGTTTTTCACAGGAGTCATCAACATGTCTGAATCCATTGTCATCGTTTCTGCCGTTCGCACGCCCATGGGGAGCTTTCAGGGCGACTTTGCGGCGCTGGCCGCGCACGATCTGGGCGGCGCGGCCATCCGGGCCGCGGTCGAACGCGCGGGCATCCAGCCCGAACTGGTGAGCGAAGTGCTGTTTGGCAATTGCCTGATGGCCGGTCAGGGCCAGGCGCCCGCGCGCCAGGCGCTTTTCAAGGGCGGACTGCCCAAAAGCACCGGCGCCGTCACGCTCAGCAAGATGTGCGGTTCGGGCATGCGCGCGGCCATGTTCGCGCACGACATGCTGATCGCTGGCAGCCACGACGTGCTGATCGCCGGCGGCATGGAGAGCATGACCAACGCGCCGTACCTGCTGCTCAAGGGCCGCGCGGGCTACCGCATGGGCCATGACCGCGTGTTCGATCACATGATGCTCGACGGGCTGGAAGACGCCTACGAGGCTGGCCGCAGCATGGGCACGTTTGGCGAAGAGTGCGCCGAAAAATACAAATTCACGCGCGAGCAGCAAGACCAGTTTGCCATCGCCAGCGTCGAGCGCGCGCAAAAAGCCATCCAGTCGGGCGCATTCAAGGCCGAGATCACGCCCGTGACCGTCAAGGAGCGCAAGGGCGAGCGCGTGGTGGAAATCGACGAAGGCCCGGGCAAGATCAACGTCGCCAAGATTCCCACGCTGCGCCCCGCGTTCAAGAAAGACGGCACCATCACCGCCGCGGCCAGTTCCAGCATCAACGATGGCGCCGCCGCCATGGTCATGATGCGCGCGAGCACGGCCAGCAAACTCGGCTGCAAGCCGCTGGCGCGCGTGGTCAGCCATGGCACGCACGCGCGCGAACCCAACTGGTTTACCACCGCGCCCATCGGCGCCAGCGAAAACGCGCTGGCCAAGGCGGGCTGGAAGGTGCAGGACGTGGACTTGTGGGAAGTCAACGAAGCCTTTGCCGTGGTGCCCATGGCGCTGATGCACGACCTGAAAGTGCCCCGCGACAAGGTCAACGTCAACGGCGGCGCTTGCGCGCTGGGCCACCCCATTGGCGCCAGCGGCGCGCGCATCATCGTCACGCTGCTGCACGCGCTCAAGGCGCGCGGCCTCAAAAAAGGCCTGGCCACGCTGTGCATCGGCGGCGGCGAGGCCACGGCCATGGCGCTTGAACTGCTCTGATTGCGGGGCGCTCAAGCCTTGCGGCGCCTAGGCCGCAAGGCAAGCGCAACAACGCACAACGCGCGCGCCAGAGCGCCTTTGCCAGCGGGCGCGCGCTGGCCTTGCCGTGTGGCAGAATGCGCGCGGCCCCAAAACGGCTCCATGCGCTGGCGCATTGTCAAAAAGCATGGGGCCGGTTCCAGAAAAACCATGATTCGGAGACAAAACCATGCTGCTCACTGAAGAACAAGTCATGATTCGCGACTCGATCCGCGCCTTTGCGCAGGATCAGCTCTGGCCCCACGCCCCCCGGTGGGACCGCGAACACATCTTCCCCAAAGAGGCGCACAAGGGCCTGGCCGCACTGGGCTGCTACGGCATCTGCGTGCCCGAGGAATACGGTGGCGCGGGGCTGGATTACCTGTCGCTGGCGCTGGTGCTTGAAGAAATTGCCGCGGGCGACGGCGGCACCAGCACCGCCATCAGCGTGACCAATTGCCCCTACAACGCCATCCTGATGAAGTACGGCACGCCCGAACAAAAGGCAACCTGGCTGACGCGCGCGGCAAGCGGCGACATTCTGGGCGCTTTCTGCCTGACCGAGCCACAGGTTGGTTCGGACGCCTCGGGCCTTGAGACCACCGCCGTGCGCAAGGGCGACGAATACGTCATCAACGGCGTCAAGCAATTCATCACCAGCGGCAAGAACGGACAGGCCGCCGTGGTCATCGCCGTCACCGACAAGAGCGCGGGCAAGAAAGGCATGAGCGCCTTCCTGGTGTCCACCGACAACCCCGGCTGGCACGTGGCGCGGCTGGAAAACAAGCTGGGCCAGCACAGCAGCGACACCGCGCAGATCAACTTCGATGACTGCCGCGTCCCGGCTGAAAACCGCATCGGCGCGGAAGGCGAGGGCTACAAAATCGCGCTCTCGGCGCTGGAAGGCGGGCGCATCGGCATTGCCGCGCAATGCGTGGGCATGGCGCGCTCGGCGCTGGAATTTGCCATTGCCTACGCCAAGGAGCGGCGCAGTTTTGGCAAGGCCATCTTCGAGCACCAGGCCGTGGGCTTTCGCCTGGCCGATGGCGCCGCCCGGCTGGAAGCGGCGCGCCAGCTCATCTGGCACGCGGCCACGCTGCGCGACGCGGGCCTGCCCTGCCTGAAAGAAGCGGCCATGGCCAAACTGTTTGCCAGCGAAACGGCTGAACTGGTGTGCTCGGCGGCCATCCAGACGCTGGGCGGCTACGGCTATGTGAACGACTTTCCGGTCGAGCGCATTTACCGCGACGTGCGCGTGTGCCAAATCTACGAGGGCACGAGCGACGTGCAGAAAATCATCATCACGCGCGCCCTGTAAAACCGCGCTGCAAGGGCCACCGGAATCGGGCTGCCCGCCAGCGCGCGTGGCGCGCTCTGGCGGCGCTGGCCCGCAGCAACGGGCCGGGTTTTGCCGCCGCCACCGCATCCAGGCCTTTATCCTTGTTCCCGCCATGACCGCGACAGATCCCGCTTTTGCCATTGCCAGCCCCACCCGGCTGGAAGGACGGGCACTGTGGCTGGGCGTTGCCGCCCTGCTGTGCGCATCGCTCGCCATCACGCAGGACAAGCTGACATGGCTGCTGGAAGTTTTCTGGATCGTGCTGGCCCTGCCCGCGCTGCCCTTGATCTGCAAGCGGCTGCCGCTGACGCGGCTGTTGTGCTGGCTGCTGGCGCTGCACGCGCTCGTCCTGATTCATGGCGGCACGCACACCTATGCGCAAGCGCCGCTGGGCTTTGCCCTGCAAGATGTGTTTGGCTTCGAGCGCAATCCGTGGGATCGCGTCGGCCACATCATGCAGGGGTTTGAACCGGCCATTCTGGCGCGCGAAATGCTGCTGCGTTTTTCGCCCCTGCGGCGCGGCAAATTGCTTACCTACCTGATTCTGGCGATTTGCCTGAGCTTTTCGGCTTTTTTCGAACTGCTGGAATGGTGGGCCGCGCTTGTCTTCGGCGCCGATGCCGAGGCTTTTCTCGCCCTGCAAGGCGATGTCTGGGACACGCAGTGGGACATGTTCCTCTGCCTGGTCGGCGCGGCTTGCGCGCTGCTGTTGCTGGCGCGCCTGCACGATCGGCAATTGGGACTGCCCGTGGCAACGGCGCGGCGGGACAAAGGCGCGCTTTCCGCTGCCCCGCCCAATGACTAAGGCGCGTGGCGCGAGAGTATATTCATGTGCTGGACCTCTGCATGGGTGCTGCCCACACGCTTCAAAATCCTACATGGGAAAACCCACTGCGACGGCCTTTCCGTCATCACCACGACCAGCCCTGCGTGCTGATCGACGACTACGCGCGAAAACCGGCTTGCGAAGTGAACGAACCTGCCCGCACCGGCTGCGGCAATGGCGTTGACATCGGCTACCCGCTGCGAGAAAGAGATAAAATCATCGGGAAGGGAGCGCTGCTGGCCTTTACCCACACCGAAACCACCGCCTGCACCGGCTGCGGATTGTGCGCTGGAGGCAACTCGGGATGCGCATACGGGTATGCCCGGATTTCCAGTGACGGTTTCCTGAAAGGAATTATCAATGCAAATTGAATCAATCGAGATCAAGAACTATCGCTTGTTCCGTGATGCGAAGCTTGTCAAGATTCCACGTTTGTGCGTCCTGGTCGGCGCCAATGGTACAGGAAAATCCACCTTGTTCGATGTGTTTTCCTTCCTGAAAGACGCCTTGACCATGGATGTCGGCAAAGCTTTTGCCAAACGCGGCGGTTATAGGGAAGTCGCCAGTCGGGGATTCGAGCGTGAGCCGATTGAAATCACACTTCAGTTTCGCCTTGAGATTACAGGTTATGAGCGCCTGGTTACCTATTTACTCAAGATTGTGCCAGACGTGCAGGGACATCCTGTCGTCGACCGTGAAATACTGCGCTACAAACGGGGGAGCTATGGCTCCCCTTATCATTTTCTTGATTTTTCACACGGTAAAGGCTATGCCATTATCAACGAAGAGGATTTTTCAAAAAAGGATGAGGCGCTCACACGTGAGAATCAGAATTTGGGTGAGCCAGACATTCTTGCCATCAAGGGAATTGGGCAATTCGAGCGTTTCAAGGCGGCCCGGGCGTTTCGGTTGATGATCGAAAATTGGCACATTTCCGATTTCCATGTTTCGGAAGCGCGTTCCAGCCAGGAAGATGGTATTGCGGAACATCTTTCCGTGCATGGCGATAATTTGCCCCTCGTTGCCAATTACCTGTTCGAGCGCCATCGTCAATGCTTTGATGAAGTCTTGTCCGCCATGACGCGCCGGGTTCCGGGCATCGCTCTTGTTGAACCCCGGCAAACCGAGGATGGCCGCCTGGTCTTGCGTTTCAAAGATGGCAGTTTTCGAGACCCCTTCATTGCGCGGCATGTTTCCGATGGCACAATAAAGATGTTTGCCTATCTTGTGCTGTTGCATGATCCAAAGCCTTTTCCGCTTCTGGCGATTGAAGAACCAGAAAACCAGTTATACCCGGACTTGCTGCCTGAGCTTGCGGAAGAATTCCGGGATTATGCCAGACGTGGGGGACAGGTTTTTATTTCTACCCATTCTCCAGATTTCCTCAACGCCCTAGAACTGGATGAAATTTATTGCCTGTGCAAGAAACAGGGATTTACAGAAATCAGGCGCGCCAGCGATTCCGAAAATCTTCGCGCATTGTTTGACGCAGGTGATAAGCCGGGTTATCTCTGGCGGGAAGGCCTTTTTGACAATCTGAACCGGGGATTGATCTGATGCAAGGCAAGCTGATTTTCCTGCTTGAAGAGCTGTCCATGAAAACATTGCTGGATAACTTGCTGCCACGCCTGTTTCCAGGTTGGGAAGAACAAAAACATTTCTTGTGCGTCGCGCATCAGGGAAAGAGTGATCTGGACAAAAGCATTCCAAGGAAACTCAAGGCGTGGCGCAGTCCGCAGGAGCAGGTTATTTTCGTTATTGTTCGTGACAATGACGGCGCAGATTGCATCAAACAAAAGCAGGAATTGCGTGACAAATGCTTGCAAGCGGGGCGTCCAGATACCCTGATTCGACTGGTTTGCCAAGAACTGGAAAGCTGGTACCTCGGCGATCTGGATGCCTTGGACAAGGCATTTGACGCAAAGGTGAATATCCCAAAAAATAGAAAACGTTTTGCCAATCCAGATGCATGGCAAAAGCCTTCGCGTGAAGTAGAACGTCTCGTTCCCTGTTTTCAAAAGCAAAGTGGTGCGCGCAAGCTGGCTGAACACCTGGATGCTCAGCATAACCGGTCGCACAGTTTTCAAGTTTTTGTCAAGGGAGTATCCCGTTTAGCGCGTTCGGATCGCTTGCCATCACGCAGGACAAGCTGACCTGGTTGCTGGAAGAGGGCAAAAAGCGAATGAAGGCGATCGGCAAAGTCTCGATTTCCGCAGGAGGCGTTTCTGGCGGCTTTGAAAATCGACTAACTGCGATCGAAAACTAGGCGATTTGGGGAAATATGACGCTTAAAACCGAATACGCAAAAACGATAAAAGAACGCGAAAAAGATATAGCGTTAAATCCATGCGACGCGGAAGCGTTTAGCGCTTTGGGCGAAGCGCTTTTTGAATTGGCAAAATTAACGGACGACGAAAAACTTTATTATGAAAGCGTCGATAGATATAAAAAAGCCGTAGAGTTAGCGCCAAACGACTA
>JAISNB010000106.1 GCA_031276435.1 Burkholderiaceae bacterium
CCCCTGCGGCTGATGGTTTCATGAACGATGGAGTTTCAAGATGAGTCAAGACCTCGTGGCTTTTGTCCATGAATTCCTGGGCAATCCGTATGATTGTTCAGAGTTTTGTGACGATTACATTCGGCGCTGGAAAGAGGAGCGGGGCGGGACGCTTACGCATGACGACGCGAGAACCAGTGAGGCGCTGTCCACCATTTTCTGTCTGGCTGATTTGTTCAATCCCTGTGAGGACCGGGAAGACTATGAGCTTGACGAGCAAGGCTTGCGTCTGAAGGTGTCCGAGGCGATCAGGGGTTGCCGCCCAGACTTGCCGCCGGATTAGAACAGGAAGTACCGCTGCGCCAATGGCAAGGAGGTGGCGGGTTGGCAGGTGAGCAGCTCGCCATCGGCGCGCACGGCGTAGGTCTGGGGGTCGATTTCCATGACCGGCAGCGCGTTGTTGTGGATCAGGTGCTGTTTGCGGATGCCGCGGATGTTTTTGGCGACGGCCACGGTTTTGCGCAGGCCGTAGCGCGCGGGTGCGTCTTGCGCGAGCGCGGCTTGCGAGACAAAGGTGAGGGCGCTTTTGGCGGTGGCCGCGCCAAAGGCGCCAAACATGGGCCGGTAGTGCACGGGTTGCGGGGTGGGGATGCTGGCGTTGGCATCCCCCATGGCGGCCATGGCGATGCTGCCGCCTTTGAGGATGGCAAAGGGTTTGACGCCAAAGAAGGCGGGTTTCCAGATGACGATGTCGGCCCATTTGCCCGCTTCGAGGCTGCCCACTTCGTGGCTGATGCCGTGCGCGATGGCCGGGTTGATGGTGTATTTGGCGATGTAGCGTTTGGCGCGGAAGTTGTCGTTGCGCGCTGTGTCTTGCGCCAGCGCGCCGCGCTGCGCTTTCATTTTGTGCGCGGTTTGCCAGGTGCGGATGATGACTTCGCCCACGCGGCCCATGGCCTGGCTGTCAGAGCTGAACATGCTGATGGCGCCCAGGTCGTGCAGGATGTCTTCGGCGGCAATGGTTTCCTTGCGGATGCGGCTTTCGGCAAAGGCCAGGTCTTCGGCAATGGCGGCGTCAAGGTGGTGGCAGACCATCAGCATGTCCACGTGTTCGTCGAGGGTGTTGACGGTGTAGGGCATGGTGGGGTTGGTGGACGAGGGCAGGAAGTTTTCCTGGCCCACGACTTTGAGGATGTCGGGCGCGTGGCCGCCGCCAGCGCCTTCGGTGTGGAAGGCGCAGATGCCGCGGCCCCGAGTGGCGGCGATGGTGTTTTCGACAAAGCCCGATTCGTTGAGCGTGTCCGAGTGGATGGCCACTTGCACGTCGGTGGCGTCGGCCACGCTCAGGCAGTTGTCGATGGCCGATGGCGTGGTGCCCCAGTCTTCGTGCAGTTTGAGGCCAATGACGCCCGCTTGCACCTGTTCGTGCAGCGCCGCGGGCTGGCTGGCGTTGCCTTTGCCCAGAAAGCCCAGGTTCATGGGGAAGGCGTCAGCGGCTTGCAGCATGCGCTCGATGTGCCAGGCGCCGGGTGTGCAGGTGGTGGCAAAGGTGCCGGTGGCCGGGCCGGTGCCGCCGCCGATCATGGTGGTGACGCCGCTGGCGAGCGCCTCTTCGATTTGCTGCGGGCAGATGAAGTGGATGTGGCTGTCGATGCCGCCAGCGGTGACGATGTGGCCTTCGCAACTGATGATTTCGGTGCCGGGGCCGATGATGATGTCCACACCGGGCTGGGTGTCGGGGTTGCCCGCTTTGCCGATGGCGTGGATGCGCCCGTCCTTGAGGCCGATGTCGGCTTTGACGATGCCCCAGTGGTCGAGGATGAGCGCGTTGGTCAGCACCGTGTCCATGGCGCCTTGCGCGCGCGCGCGCTGGCTTTGCGCCATGCCGTCGCGGATGGTTTTGCCGCCGCCGAATTTGACTTCTTCGCCATAGCCGCCAGCGCGCAAGGTGTAGTCGTCTTCTACTTCGATCACCAGATCGGTGTCGGCCAGGCGCACGCGGTCGCCCACGGTGGGGCCAAAAATTTCAGCATAGGCGCGGCGAGTCAGCGTGACCATGGCGGGGTTCTACCTTTGTTGCGGGGGCGTTTTCTTGAACGGGGCGGGAAAAGTCGGATTGGCCAACTCAATCAAGCTGGCCCTGCACCATGCCGCGAAAGCCGTGGATTTTTCGCTCGCCCGCGAAGGCGATGAGTTCCACGGTGCGCTGCTGGCCGGGTTCAAAGCGCACGGCCAGGCCCGATCCGATGTTGAGCCGCATGCCGCGCGCGGCGGCGCGGTCGAAGTGCAGCGCGCCGTTGGTTTCGGCAAAGTGGTAGTGCGAGCCAACCTGGATGGGCCGGTCGGCCGTGTTCTTGACCACCAGTCGGAGCGCGCGGCGACCGGGGTTGAGCGTGTGTTCGCCTTCGTCGATGAGCATTTCGCCGGGTGTCATGGGGTGCGTGCGCGCTTATATCTAGAGGACCATTTTCAGCAGCAGCGCCGATCCGAGCAGCGCCACAGAGCCGCCTGCCGAAGCGCTCAGCCAGCGGCGCTGGCGCTGCATCCACAGGCCCAGCGCGATGCCCGCCAGATGCAGGCTGGCCGTGGCGATGAGCATGCCCGCCAGCGCGCCCGCGGCGCCGTCGCCAGCCAGTTCAAGGCCGTGCGCCGCGCCGTGGAAGAAGGCAAATCCGGCGGCAATCAGCGCAGCGCCCCAGAGCGGCACTTTGGCGCGGGTGGCCACCAGCAGGCCCACGGCCAGCAGCGAGGCGGCAATCATCGGCTCGACGGCGGGCACCGCCAGGCCCGCAAAGCCCACCAGCGCGCCTGCGGCCAGCAGCGCCACAAAGGCCAGGGGCGCAACCCAGAGGCGGCGCAGTGCCAGGGCGCTCCAGATGCCCACGGCCAGCATGGCGGCCAGGTGATCCAGCCCCGTGAGCGGGTGCAGCAGGCCGCTGAGAAAGCCGGTGTGCGCGTCGTGCTGCGCAAAAGCGCCGGGGTGGGCGTGCGCCAGCGCGGAAATTGCGGCGAGCAACGCGGCGATGAACAGGTGCTTGTGCTTGATTGGCATGGTGTCGTCGGGTTTTCGGTTTTGGGGTGTTTGTTGCGGGGACTAGACGATGGGCTGGTGCACGGTGACCAGTTTGGTGCCATCGGGGAAGGTGGCTTCCACCTGAACGTCGGCAATCATTTCGGCAACGCCGTCCATCACGTCGGCGCGGCCAAGCAGCGTGCGCGCGGCGCTCATGAGCGCGGCAACGCTTTCGCCGCCGCGCGCGCCTTCCATCACAAAGGCGCTGATGAGGGCCACGGCTTCGGGGTAATTGAGCTTGAGGCCGCGCGCCTTGCGCCGCTCGGCCAGCAGCGCGGCGGTAAACAGCAGCAGCTTGTCTTTTTCGCGAGGCGTCAGTTCCATGGTCTCGAAGGCGGCAGCGTCAGGGGTTGTGGGCGATGGGTTATTTTGTCTTATTGGACGCGCGCGGCGCATCTTGCGCGATACGCCATATGGCGCATGCCAGAGGGCGGTGCGGCGCGGGCAATCGGGGCTATGCTCTTGGCCCATGTGCGCCGCGCAAAATCCCGCCGAAGCCCCTTTGCCGCCCGACGGCGACGCGCCACTGCGCATCGTCAAAATCCGGCGCGATTACAACAGTTGGGTCGCGCGCGAGACGATCGAGGATTACGCGCTGCGCTTTACGCCCGTGCGCTTTCGCCGCTGGTCGGCGCTGCGCGTTGCCAACACGGCGTTTGGCGCGGCGGCGTTTCTGGTGCTGGAAGCGGTGGGCGCCACGCTGCTGGTGCAGTACGGTTTTGTCAACGCGCTCTGGGCCATCCTGGCGACGGGGCTGATTATTTTTCTGGCGGGCTGGCCGATCAGCGTGTACGCGGCGCGCTATGGCGTGGACATGGATCTGCTCACGCGCGGCGCGGGTTTTGGCTACATCGGATCGACGCTCACATCGCTCATCTACGCCAGTTTCACCTTCATCTTTTTCGCGCTGGAAGCGGCGGTGATGGCCTATGCGCTGGAGCTGGCGCTGTCCATTCCGCCCCGGTGGGGTTATCTGATTTGCGCGCTGGTGGTCATTCCGCTGGTCACGCATGGCGTGTCGGCCATCAACCGCTTGCAGGCCTGGACGCAGCCGCTGTGGCTGGCCATGCTGGCGGCGCCCTACGTGGCGGTGCTGGTGGTCAATCCGCGGGTTTTTGCCGACATCGCGCACTACGGCGGCAGCGGCGGGCAGGGCGCGGCGTTTCAATGGCCGCTGTTTGGCGCGGCACTGACGGTGGGCGTTGCGCTGATTACGCAAATGGGCGAGCAGGCCGATTACCTGCGCTTCATGCCTGAGCGCACGGCGCAAAACCGCCGCGCCTGGTGGGCCGCCGTGATGCTGGGCGGGCCGGGCTGGGTGGTGCTGGGCGTGGCCAAGATGCTTGGCGGCGCGCTGCTGGCGTATCTGGTGATCGCGCACGCGGCGGTGCCCGCGGCGCGCGCGGTCGATCCCAACCAGATGTATCTGGCCGCGTATGAATACGTGTTTCCCGGCCACGGCCTGGTGGCGGTGATGGCCACGGCGCTGTTCGTGGTGATCTCGCAACTGAAGATCAACGTGACCAACGCCTATGCCGGATCGCTGGCGTGGTCCAACTTCTTCTCGCGGCTGGCGCACAGCCATCCGGGCCGCGCCGTGTGGGTGGTGTTCAACACGCTGATCGCCTTCATGCTGATGGAGATGGATGTGTTCCAGGCGCTGGGCGAGGTGCTTGGCCTGTACTCCAACGTCGCCATTGCCTGGATCATGGCCGTGGTGGCCGATCTGGTCATCAACAAGCCGCTGGGCCTGTCGCCGCCGGGCATCGAGTTCAAACGCGCGCATCTGTACGACATCAACCCGGTGGGCGTGGGCGCCATGGGGCTGGCATCGGTCATCTCGGTGGCGGCCTACTTTGGCGTTTTCGGGCCGCTGGCGCAGGCGTTTTCGGCGCTGGTCGCCATGGCGGTGGCCCTGGTGGGCGCGCCGCTGATTGCCTGGGCCACGCGCTCGCGCTACTACATCGCCCGGCACAACCAGGAGGCGCATGCGCACGCGCAAGGCGATCGGGCCGATGGCGCGCCGCCATCGCCGCCGCCCCGCGCGGGAATGCTGCGCTGCGTGATCTGCGAGCGCGAATACGAAGCGCCCGACATGGCGCAATGCCCCGCCTACGGCGGCCCCATTTGCTCGCTGTGCTGCACGCTGGACGCGCGCTGCGACGACCTGTGCAAACCCCAGGCCAGCCTGGCGCGGCAGTGGCCCGCCCTGCTGCAATGCGTGCTGCCCCGTCGCCTGTGGCCCGCGCTGCACTCCGGCCTGAGCCACTTTTTGCTGCTCATGCTGCTGCTCGCGCCCCTGCTGGCGGCGGTGCTGGCGCTGATCTACCGGCAAGAACTGGCGGCCCTGGGCACAACCGCGCCCGGCAACGCCGCGGCGGCTGCCGCGCTGCGCGGCGGATTCATCAACGCCTACCTGATCCTGTTGCTCATTGGCGGCATCGTCGTCTGGTGGATGGCACTGGCCCACACCAGCCGCAAAGTGGCGCAAGAAGAATCGCTGCGCCAGAGCGGGTTGCTGGTCAGCGAGATTGCGCTGCACCGCAAAACCGACGCCGCCCTGCAACGCGCGCGCGAACAGGCCGAACAAGCCAACCAGGCCAAAACGCGCTACATCAGCACCATCAGTCACGAGCTGCGCACGCCGCTCAACTCCATACTGGGCTACGCGCAACTGCTGGCCGACGACGCCAGCGTGCCGCCGCACCGGCGGCAGGCCGTGCGCGTCATCCAGCGCGGCGGCGAGCATTTGATGTCGCTCATCGAAGGCACGCTCGACATCGCGCGCATCGAAGCGGGCAAACTCACACTGGAAAAAACCCCGCTGCGCTTTGTGGACACCATTGCCGAAGTGGCCCGCATGTTCGAGCTGCAAGCCGCTGAAAAAGACCTGCGTTTCGTGCTTGACATGGCAGGGCGCATGCCCGAAGTGGTGCGCGGCGATGCCAAACGCTTGCAACAAGTGCTGATGAACCTGCTGGGCAACGCCATCAAATTCACGCAACAGGGACAAATCAGCCTGCGCGTGCGCTACCAGGGCGAAATCGCCACGATCGAAGTGCGCGACACCGGCTGCGGCATGAGCGCGAGCGAACTGGCGCGCGTATTCGAACCTTTCGCGCGCGCCGCCAGAGCGGCCACCGGCGCCGCGCCCGGCGCGGGCCTGGGCCTGACCATTGCGGGCATGCTGGTGGCGCTGATGGGCGGCGAACTGACGGCCAGCAGCCAGATCGGGCAGGGATCGGTATTCCGGCTCAAACTGTTCCTGCCCGAAGCGCCGCCCGAAACGGCCACCGCCGGCGCTGCCGCCTTGCCCGGCGGCGACGCCAGCGCGCCGCGCCGCCTGGGCTACGAAGGCCGCCGCCAGCGCGTGCTGACCGTCGACAACGAAGAAGCCGACCGCCGCCTCATTGCGCAATGGCTGGAACCCCTGGGCTTTGAAGTGCGCGAAGCCGCCAACGGCCACGAGGCGCTGGACATGCTGGAAGCCGGTTTCCAGCCCGACGTCATCCTCATGGACCTGGCCATGCCGGGCATCGACGGCTGGGAAACCCTGCGCCGCATTCGCGCGCTCGGCGGTGATGGCCCGTCGCCATCGTCGCCGCCGCACTGCGCCGTCGTTTCATCCAACGCCTTCGACCGAGGCCTGCCCAACGACGCGGGCATCGCCGCCGCCGACTACTTCATCAAACCCGTGCGCCTCAACGACCTGCTGGCCTGGCTGCAAAACCGCCTGCAACTGACCTGGCGCACGCAAACCAGCGGCGCCAACGCGCCCGCCGCGCACGATCCCGCCAGCGCCGCACCCGCCGCCGCCATGCGCCTGCCACCGTCAGGAGAGGCGCTGCAAACACTGGCGCAAGCCGTCAGCGTGGGCTACTACCGGGGCGTACTCAAGGCGCTGGACGCACTGGCCGCGCAGCACCCCGAATGCGCCGCGTTTGTCGAACACGCGCGCGCGCTGGCTGGCCAGTTCCGCATGGACGCGCTGGCCGATCTGCTGCAACAAACCGACAACGCCGCCGCCGCAACCCATCCGCCGAAGGAGCACCCGCCATGAACGCCATGGCCGCCGAAAAAAACACCGCCGACCCCTTCGACCGCGCCGCCAGCGACGTGGTCCTCATCGTCGACGACATGCCCGACAACCTGGCCGTCCTGCACGACGCGCTGGACGAAGCCGGCTACACCGTACTGGTCGCCACCAGTGGCCAGCAGGCGCTGCAAAGCGCCGCCCAGGCGCGGCCCGACATCGTGCTGCTCGACGCCCTCATGCCCGGCATGGACGGCTTTGAAGTGGCGCGCCACCTCAAAGCCGACACCGCAACGCGCCGCATCCCCATCATCTTCATGACCGGCCTGACCGACACCGAACACCTGATCTGCGGTCTGGAAGCCGGTGGCGTCGACTACGTTACCAAACCCGTCAAAGTGCGCGAACTGCTCGCGCGCATGCGCGTGCACCTGGGCGGCGCGCGGCGCACCACGCGCGTGGCCCACCACGCCAGCCAGGCGCGCAACGCGCTCGACGCATTTGGCTACGCCAGCATCACCGTGCGCGCCCGCGACGGCAAACTGCTGTGGACCACAGCCCTCGCGCGCGAGCTGCTGCGCCGCTACTTTGGCGACGCCGCCCCAACCCGAAGCGCCCCCCAACCCGTGGCCGACTGGCTGCGCCGCAACCTGCCCGCGCCCCGCGCCGCCCTGCCCGCCGACCCGCCGCGCTTTTGCGTCGACCAGGGCGCGCGGCGACTGACCTTCAGCCTGCACCAGCAAGTGGGCGACAGCGAAAACGGCGGCGACTGGCTGCTGGTCATGCGCGAAGTATCCGACGCCGCCATCATCGAAGCCATGGCCCAGGCCTTCAAACTCACCGCGCGCGAATCCGAAGTGCTGTACTGGGTCATCAAAGGCAAAATCAACCGCGACATCGGCGACATCCTGGGCGCCAGCCCCGCCACCGTCAAAAAACACCTGGAACACATCTTTGCCAAACTTGGCGTCGAAACGCGCACCGCAGCAGCCGCCATGGCGCTGGGCCGCATCCGCCAGGCGCACCCGCAGTTTGAAAACTGAACGCTCCCCGCGCGTCGCACTTTCTTTGGGGGGAGCCGCCCGTGGCACCCCACTGTCTCCATGCCCCCGCGCTGCACGCACTCACCAAGGGAGAAAGGCCGGATACGGCACGGGCCGGGCCGCCAAACAAAAACGGGACGCATGGTGCGTCCCGTTTTTCATGCCCTGCCTTGCGCGGCAGCGTTTTTGGGGTGGCTTATTTTTGCCCCGGTACCTGGCCTTCGACGCCTTTGACGTAGAAGTTGATGCCGCCAAGGAACGGGTCGTCGGCCACCTGGCCAGCGGCCAGTACCTGTTTGCCGGTGTTGTCCTCGATGGGGCCGCTCCAGATGCGGAGGGTTCCGGCCTTGAGGCCTGCGCGCGCTTCGTCCAGTTTGGCTTTGGCGTCTTCGGGAACATCGGCGGCCAGTGATACGAGGTCGATGGCCCCTTCCCTGACGCCCCACCAGGTTTGGCCGGAACTCCATTTGCCTTCCAGCGTCTCGCCCACGGTTTTGATGTAGTAGGGCGCCCAGTTGATGACAGCCGATGCAATGTGCGCCCTGGGGCCGTAGCCGCTCATGTCGCTGTCCCAGCCAAAGCCGCGCTTGCCCATTTTTTCGGCGGTTTGCAGTACGGCTGACGAGTCGGTGTTTTGCATCAGCACATCGGCGCCAGCGTTGATGAGGGAGGTGGCCGCTTCGGTTTCCTTGGGCGGGTTGAACCATTCGTTGATCCACACCACTTTGGTTTTGATGTCGGGGTTGGTGCTTTGCGCGCCCAGTGTGAAGCTGTTGATGTTGCGGATGACTTCAGGGATGGGGATGGATGCCACCACGCCGAGTGTGCCGGTTTGCGTCATTTTGCCCGCCACCACGCCAGCCAGGTAGGCGCCTTCGTAGGTGCGGCTGTCGTAGGTGCGCATGTTTTCGGCGGTCTTGTAGCCGGTGGCGTGCTCGAATTTCACGTCCTTGAAGTCGGCGGCCACTTTGAGCATGGGTTCCATGTAGCCAAATGAGGTGGCAAACACCAGTTTGTTGCCTTGCTGCGCCATGTCGCGCAGGACGCGCTCGGCGTCGGCGCCTTCGGGCACGCTTTCGACGTAGCTGGTGACGATTTTGTCGCCAAATTCCTTTTCCAGCGCCTTGCGCGCCTGGTCGTGCGCGTAAGTCCAGCCGCCATCGCCCACGGGGCCTACGTAGGCAAAGGCCACGTGCAGGGGGCCGGAGGCGGCGACTGCGGGCGCGGGCGCTGGAGGCGCCGCCGTGGTGGTGGCGCTGGCGGATTCATCCTTTTTGCCGCAGCCCGTGGCAGCCGCGGCAACGGCGGCCAGCACGGCCAGTTTGAAAAGCAGCGAGCGTTTGCGAAGATCGGTCATGGCGTGTACTTGCCTTTGGGTTGGAAAAGCCGGGGGAGTGCGGTAGATTTTATGCAATGTTTCCCGGCGCGCGTGGTTGCGGTTTTCAAGGGAAAGAGGGCGCGGGCGACGCGGGTCAGGCACCGGGACGGAACGGTTTGCCCAGCGAGGCGGGGATGTTGACCCGTATCCACGCGGGGTTGCGCGAGATGAGCGCCAGCACCACGATGGTGGCCGCGTAGGGCAGCATGGTCAAGAACTGGCTGGGTATCTGGATGCCGCGCCCCTGCAAATGAAATTGCAGCATGGTCACGCCGCCAAACAGGTAGGCGCCAAGCAGCACGCGCGCTGGCCGCCAGGTGGCAAAGGTGGTCAGTGCCAGTGCGATCCAGCCTTTGCCCGCGACCATGCCCTCGACCCACAGCGGGGTGTAGACGATGGACAGATAAGCGCCCGCCAGCCCGCACAGCGCGCCGCCGGACACCACGGCGGCCAGGCGGATGCCGCGCACCGGGTAGCCGAGCGCGTGCGCCGCTTGCGGCGCTTCGCCAACCGAGCGCAACACCAGCCCCGCGCGCGTGCGGTAGAGAAACCAGGCCATGGCAGCGGCCAGCAGCATGGCGCCGTACACCATGGGGTGGTGGCGCAGCAGCGCCGGCCCGAGCACAGGCACATCGCCCAAGCCCAGCCAGCCAAAGCGCGCGCGCTCGGGCAGCACCGCTTGCACGTAGCCGATGCCCGCAAAGGCCGAAAAGCCCGCGCCGAACAGCGACAGCGCCAGGCCCGTGGCGTACTGGTTGGTGTTGAGCCAGATCACCAGCCAGCCAAACAGGGCAGCCAGCGCGGCGCCCGCCAGCGCGCCAGCGGCAAAGCCCGCCCAGTCGCTGCCCGTGTGCGCCACGGCGGCAAAACCGGCCAGCGCAGCGCACAGCATCATGCCTTCGGCGCCCAGATTCACGACGCCGGCTTTTTCGTTGATCAACAGGCCGAGCGCCGCAATGGCCAGCACGGTGCCCGCGTTGAGGGTGGCGGCAACAAGCAGGGCGAAGGCTTCCATTCTTCAGGCTCCCCGCCTTGCCACGCGCAGGCGCTGGTACACCAGGGTGTCGCAGGCCAGCAGCGCAAACAGCAGCAGCCCCTGGAACGCACCGGTGATCGATTTGGGCAGGCCCAGGCGCGACTGCGCCAGCTCGCCGCCGATGTAGAACATGCTCATGAGAATGCTGGATAGCACCATGCCCGCGGGATGCAGCCGCCCCACAAAGGCCACGATGATGGCCGCAAAGCCGTAACCGGCGGGCACGTAGGGCGTCAGTTGCCCCAGGGGGCCAGCCACTTCCAGCGCGCCAGCCAGGCCCGCCGCGCCGCCCGAGACCAGCAGCGCCGTCCACAGCGCCGCGCGCGCCGAAAAGCCCGCGTAGCGCGCCGCCGCGGGCGCCAGCCCGCCCACTTGCTGGGCCAGCCCGCTGCGGGTGCGAAACAGGTACACCCACAGCGCCAGCGCGCCCACCAGCGCCAGCGGCGCGCCCACATTCAGGCGCGAGCCGTGCATCAGGCGCGGGATTTGCGTAACCGCGTCGAACGTGCGCGTTTGCGGAAAGTTGTAGCCCGCCGGGTCTTTCCACGGCCCGTAGACCAGATAGCCAAGCCACTGGATGGCCACATACACCAGCATCAGGCTCACCAGGATTTCGCCCGCGTTGAACTTATCGCGCAGCAGCGCCACGATGGCCGCCCACGCCATGCCGCCAGCCACGCCCGCCAGCAAAATCAGCGGCACAATCCAGCCGCCCGTGGCGGGCGTTGCCAGCAGGGCCACGCCGCTGGCGGCCACGGCGCCGATGACAAACTGCCCTTCGGCGCCGATGTTCCACACGTTGGAGCGGAAACACACCGACAGCCCGAGCGCAATGATGAGCAGCGGCGTGGCCTTGACGCCCACCTCGCCCAGCGCCCAGGCCGACTTGACCGGCTCCCAGAAAAACATTTGCAGCCCGCGCAACGGGTCTTTGCCCAGTGCGGCAAAAAGCAGCGCGCCGACCAGCGCCGTGACCGCCAGCGCCAGCAGCGGCGATGCCCAGGCCCAAAAGCGCGACGGAGCCGCGCGCGGCTCAAGCTGGAACATGCGCATCATCCGCCCCCGCCATGGCCTGCCGCTCGCGCCGCGCCAGGCTGGACTGCACGTCGCTGTGCCACAGGCCGCTCATCCATTCGCCAATTTGCGCCATGCTGGCCTCGGCGCGCGCCACGGGGGGCGAAAGCTGCCCCTTGGCCAGCACGTGCAGCACGTCGCAGATTTCAAACAGCTCGTCCAGCTCTTCGCTGACCACCAGCACGGCGCAACCCGCGTCGGCCAGCGCCAGCAACTCGCTGCGGATCTGGGCTGCCGCGCCCACGTCCACGCCCCAGGTGGGTTGCGCAACGATCAGCAGCCGGGGCCGGGCATCGATCTCGCGGCCCATGATGAACTTTTGCAGGTTGCCGCCAGAGAGCGAACGCGCCAGCGCGCGCGCGCCGCTGGCCTTGACCTGAAAGCGCGCGATGATGTGCCCCGCCTGGCGCGCCAGTTGCCCCATGCGCAGCCAGCCCAGAGGGCCGACGGCTTCGCGCCGCGTCAAAAGCAGGTTGTGCGCCAGCGTCAGATCGGGCACCGCGCCCCGGCCCAGCCGCTCTTCGGGCACAAAGTGCAGCCCGAGCGCGCGCCGCCCCTGGGGCGACAAATGGCCCGCTGGCTGACCGGCGATGCGGATGCTTGCGGCCTTGAGGCGCGCACTGGCCGCTTCGCCCGAGAGCGCGTACAGCAACTCGCGCTGGCCGTTGCCCGAAACGCCCGCAATGCCCACCACCTGGGCGGCGCGCACTTGCAGCGACAAGTCCATCAAATCCACGCCAAAGGGCGCGGCGCGCGGCAGGTACAGATTGTCGACTTGCAGCACCACATCACCCGGCGCGCGCGCACTGCGGCGCAGCCTGGGCGGCTCGGCGCCGATCATCATGCGGCTGAGCGCCGCTGTGCTTTGCGCGCGCGGATCGCAAACGCCGCTGACGCGGCCCGCGCGCATCACGGTGCAGGCCGAGCACAGTGCGCGGATTTCGTGCAGCTTGTGGCTGATGTAGACAATGGAGCAGCCTTCGGCAGCCAGCTTGCGCAGCACCACGAAGAGCTTTTCCACCGCCTGTGGCGTGAGCACGGAGGTTGGCTCGTCCAGAATCAGCAGGCGCGGGCGCGTCAGCAGCGCGCGCATGATCTCCACGCGCTGCATTTGTCCCGCCCCGAGCGTGTGCACGGGCTGGTCGGGATCCACGTCCAGCCCGTAGGTGGCCGCCGTTGCGCGCATTTCGCGCGCCACCGCAGGCAGCGGCAACGCCTTGTCCAGGGCGAGCCAGACATTTTCAGCCGCCGAGAGCGTCTCGAACAGGCTGAAATGCTGGAACACCATGGCAATGCCCAGCGCACGCGCCTGCCGCGGGTTGTGGATGCGCGCGCGCTGGCCGTCCACGCGCATCTGGCCCGCGTCGGGTTGGACAGCGCCGTAGATGATTTTCATCAGCGTGCTTTTGCCAGCGCCGTTTTCGCCCAGTACGGCGTGGATTTCGCCCGGCTGCACCGTCAGGCTGACGGCATCGTTGGCAACAATGCCGGGGTAGCGTTTGGTGATGCCCGCCAGTTCCAGGCGCGGCGGCGGCGGCAGCGTCGATGGCGTTGGCGCGTGGGCGCTGGCCTGGCTGGCGTGCGCTGGCGCGAATTCGGGTTGCGGCATCGGCTTTTTTTTGAAATGGGGACGCGGGGGGAGGGGCGGGGCGTGTTCCGGCAAGCGCCATTTTCGGGCAAATCGCGCGCGCTGGTTTCATGCGCGCGCCGCGCCGTGGCCGAAAGCCAAGCGGGCCGGGCCGCAGCCGCGCGCCGCTCAGCTTGGGGATGACAGCGCGCGCAGCAATTCGGGGCTGGCGCGGCCAGTGGCGGGCATGCCCAGGCGGCGCTGCTCGCTGCGGATGGCCGCGCGCGTTTGGGCGCCGATGATGCCGTCGGCCTGGCCAATGGCGTGGCCGCGCGCCAGCAGCAGGGTTTGCAACTGGCGGTTTTCGGTGCGCGAGAGGGGTGGCTCGCCCGTGGCGGCGGGCCAGGGCGTCGCGAAAACCAGCGGCGGCGTGGCCGGGCTGGACAGCAAATCCGACAAATGCGCGATGGCCAGCGCGTAGTTTTCGCTGGCGTTGTAACTGTAAAGCGCGTCAAAGTTGGGCGTAACCAGAAAAGCCGGGCCGCCATCGCCCCAATCGCGCGCGGGCAGCAGCAGGCCCGCGCGCTCGCCCAGACTGTCGGGCAGGGCGGCTCCGCCTGCCAGCGTCACGCCAGCCAGCCGCCAGTGGCTGACAGGCTGCTTGTCGCGCCAGTTGGCCTCTGCGGTATCCATCCCGGGCGGCAGGCGCACTTCCACGCCCCAGGGCACATCGCGCCGCCAGTTGGCGTTTTGCAGGAACCGGGCGGCAGAGGCCAGCGCGTCAGGCACCGAATCCACAATATCGCGCCTGCCATCGCCATCGAAATCTACCGCGCTGCGCAAGAACGTGCTCGGCATGAACTGGGTCTGCCCGAACGCGCCCGCCCAACTGCCCCGCAGCTTCTCGGGCGCGATGTGGCCCTCTTGCACAATGCGCAGCGCCGCCGCCAGTTCATCGCGGAAATAGTCTTGCCGCCGCCCGAAGCACGACAGCGTAGCCAGCGATTGGAGCAATGGCCGCTTGCCCGTGTTCTGCCCAAAATTGCTTTCCACCCCCCACACGGCAGTGATAACCGTGGCCGGAACGCCGCTGCTTTGCGCAATGGCTTGCAGCGGCGCGCGCCAGCGTTGCAGGCTGGCGCGGCCTTCGGCCACGCGCCGGGCGCTCACCAGTGCAGACAGGTAATCCCATGGCGCCAGCGTGAACTCGGGCTGCTTGTCCAGCAGCGCCAGCACGGCGGCG
>JAISNB010000189.1 GCA_031276435.1 Burkholderiaceae bacterium
TTTTTATGGCTGCTGAAAACCATGCGCGCGCGCCAGGGCCGACAACTTGCCGATTGACCGCGCAGCACTGACCCATGACTTGTTTTCGGCGCGCAAGAGGCTTTTCAATGCGCCTCGTCCCAGTTTTTGCCCACGCCGGTTTCGGCCAGCAGCGGTACTTTGAGCCGGGCTACGCCAGCCATCAGGCGCGGGATTTCGGTTTTGATCCAGTCCAGTTCGGCCTCGGGCACTTCGAGCACGAGTTCGTCGTGTACCTGCATGACCATGGCGCTTTTGCGCTGCTCGGCGCCCAGCGCCGATTGCACGGCGAGCATGGCTTTCTTGATCAGGTCGGCCGCCGTGCCCTGCATGGGCGCGTTGATGGCCTGGCGTTCAGCCGCCTTGCGCCGCATGCCGTTGCCGCCGTTGATGTCGGGCAGGTACAGGCGGCGCCCGAATGCGGTTTGCACGTAGCCATGCGCGTGGGCAAAGGCCACGGTGTCGTGCATGTAGCGGCGCACGCCGGGGTAGCGGTCAAAGTAGCGGTCGATGTAGTTTTGCGCCGCTGTGTTGTCGATGCCCAGGTTGCGCGCCAGGCCAAAGCTGCTCATGCCGTAGATCAGGCCAAAGTTGATGACTTTGGCGTAGCGCCGCTGCTCGGCGCTGACCTGGTCGGGCGCCAGGCCAAAGACTTCGGCGGCGGTGGCGCGGTGTATGTCACGCCCCTGCGCAAAGGCGGCCAGCAGCGCTGCGTCGCCCGAGAGGTGCGCCATGATGCGCAGTTCGATCTGGCTGTAGTCGCAACTGACGATGACATGTTCGGCAGGGGCGATGAAGGCTTCGCGGATGCGCCGTCCTTCGGGTGTGCGCACGGGGATGTTCTGCAAATTGGGGTCGTTGCTGGAAAGGCGTCCCGTGACGGCCACGGCTTGCGCGTAGTGCGTGTGCACGCGGCCCGTGTGCGGGTTGACCATTTGCGGCAGTTTGTCGGTGTAGGTGCCCTTGAGTTTGGACAGGCCGCGGTGTTCCAGGATGCAGGCTGGCAGCGGGTAGTCGGCGGCCAGTTTTTCCAGCACTTCTTCGTCGGTGCTGGGTTTGCCGGTGGCGGTTTTCTTGAGTACCGGCAAGCCGAGTTTTTCAAAGAAGATTTCGCCGATTTGCTTGGGGCTGCCCAGGTTGAAGGGCTGGCCGGCCAGGGTGTGCGCTTTTTGCTCCAGCTCGGCAATGCGCTGGCCCAGTGCCCGGCTTTGCGCGGCCAGTGCGGCGGTGTCGATGAGTACGCCGTGGCGCTCGATGCGCCAGAGCGCCTCGCTGGTGGCGATTTCCAGTTGGTAGATGTCGCGCAATTGCGGATCGCTTTGCAGCCGGGGCCACAGGGTGTGGTGCACGGCCAGTGTTTGCTCGGCGTCTTCGCAGGCGTATTCGGCGGCCTTGTCTACTGGCACTTGCGCAAACCCGATTTGGCCGACGCCTTTTTTGCCGCACAAGTCCTCGTAGCTGATGCCCGAGCGGCCCAGATGGCGCTCGGCTAGGCTTTGCAGGCCGTGCGGGCGATGCACTTCGAGCACGTAGCTTTGCAGCAGCGTGTCGTGCACGTAGCCTTGCACGTCGATGCCGTGGTTGGCAAATACATGGCGGTCGTATTTGAAGTGCTGGCCCAGTTTGGGGCGCTCTGGGTTTTGCAGCCAGGGTTTGAGGCGCTGCAAGAGAGCCTCCAGCGGCAGTTGCGCGGGCGCGTCGGCGCCGCTGTGCGCGAGGGGGATGTAGGCCGCTTCGCCTGGCGCTGTGCTCAACGACAGGCCCACCAGGCGCGCCTGCATGGCGTCGAGTGATGTGGTTTCGGTGTCCAGCGCGGTGAGTTCGGCTTGCCCGATTTTGTCCAGCCACACATCCAGCGTGGCCCAGTCGAGTACCGTGGTGGTTCTGACTTCTGGCCGCGCGCGTGCGGCGGCCAAAGCGGCTTCTTCTGCCTCCTGGGCGGCAAACAGATCAGGCCCGGGCGCGTTGGTGGCGGGGCCGCTTGCGGCATCGGTGGTGGTGGCAGCCGCCTCTGAAGAAGCGGCTGTGCGCGCTGTTTTTGCGCCCGCTGTCGCGCGCGCCAGGGCTTTGAAGCCGTATTGCTGGTAAAAGGCCGCCAGCGCGTCGGCATCGGCTGGGCGCGCGGCAAGCGCGTGCAGCGCCGGAAATTCCGCCACATGCTCGCTCAGATCGCAATCGGTGCGGATCGTGAGCAGCTTTTTGCCCATGGGCAACCACGCCACCGCGTTGCGCAAATTCTCGCCCGCCGCGCCCTTGATCTGCGCCGCGTTGGCCAGCAGGTTGTCCAGGGTGCCGTATTCGGCCAGCCATTTGGCGGCGGTTTTCGGCCCCACCTTGGTTACGCCGGGCACGTTGTCCACGGCATCGCCCATCAGGGTCTGGTAATCGATCATCTGCGCCGCGCGCACGCCAAATTCGGCCAGCACGCCAGCCTCGTCGCGGCGCTTGCCGCTCAGGGTGTCGAAGATGCTGATTTGCGGCGTGACCAGTTGGGCCATGTCCTTGTCGCCGCTGGAAATCAGCACGCGCAGTCCCTGCGCTTGAGCGGCCCGGGCCAGCGTGCCGATCACGTCGTCGGCCTCTACACCCGGCACGGCCAGCGCCAGCCAGCCCAGAAGGCGCGCCACGGTGTGGATCGGCTCGATCTGGCGGCGCAAATCGTCCGGCATGGGCGAGCGGTTGGCCTTGTATTGCGCATACAGCGCGTTGCGGAATGTGGGGCCAGCCGCGTCGAACACGCAGGCCATGTATGGCGCCTGCGGGTAATCCTTGCGCAGCGCCGTCAGCATGTTGACCATACCCCGGATGGCCCCCGTGGGCTGGCTGGCCGGGTCAGCCGGATCGGCGCGCAAATCCGGCATGGCGTGGTAGGCACGGTACAGATAGCTGGAGCCATCGACCAGCAACACGGACGGAGCCTGCTGGGCAGAAGATGATGCGTCGTCGTCGGTACTCATGGCGCGCATTGTGCACGCTGCGCGCGGCGGGTTTGCCGACATGCGCCAAATGCACGCGCCAACCCGGGCGCTCTAAAATCAGGCCATGGGGCAAACCAGACACACCACCACTTCATCACGCGCGAAGTCCATGCTGCTGCTGGCCTGCTGCGCGGCTTTTGCGGCGCACGCGCAAACGGCCAACGCGCCGCCCGGCGAGGCGCCCGGGCACGCGACGCAGCGCATTGAAGCCATTCGCGTCGAAGACGGCGGCAGCCGCGTGGACGAGTTGCGCGCTGGCGGGCAAACGCAAAGCATCACGGTGCAGCCCAAAACGGCGGGCGCGGCCTACGACGTCAAGCCAGCCGATGCCCACAGCCCGCTGCCCCCGCCCGCCGAAGCAGGCCCCGGTTCCACCGGCCCCAGAACCTGGAAAGTGCTCAAGTTCTGAACCCGTAATGGCAGTTTTTACTGAAGTTTCCCAAGAGGAAGCGGCGGCACTCATGGCGCGCCTGGGGCTGGGCCAGCTTACCGCGCTGCGCGGCATCGAGGGCGGCATCGAAAACACCAACTACTTCGTCACCACCGATCAGGGGCAATGGGTGCTCACGCTGTTCGAGCGCCTCACCCACGCGCAACTGCCCTTTTACCTGCGCCTGATGAAACACCTGGCGCGCCGCGGCATCGCCGTGCCAGAGCCGCAGGCCAAACCACCAGAGATGCTGCGCGGCCCGCAAGAAGACGATTTGCTGCACACCGTAGCAGGCAAACCGGCGGCGGTGGTCAACCGCCTGCGTGGCGCAAGCGAGCTGGAGCCAACCCCTGCGCACTGCGCTGCCGTAGGCGCGGCGTTGGCGCGCGCGCACCTGGCCGCGCGCGACTTTGAAGGCCGCCAGCCCAACTTGCGCGGCCTGCCCTGGTGGAACGAAACCGTGCCCGCGGTGCTGCCATTTCTGGATGCCCCGCAAGCGGCCCTCATCACCAGCGAACTGGCCTACCAGAACCACGTGGCCGCATCGTCCGCCAGCGCCGCCTTGCCGCGCGGAGCCGTACACGCCGACCTGTTCCGCGACAACGTGATGTTCGGCGGCACGCGCGCGCAGCCCGTGCTGACCGGATTTTTCGACTACTACTTCGCGGGCGTGGACACCTGGCTGTTCGACCTGGCCGTGGCCCTCAACGACTGGGCCGTCGATTGGGCAACCGGCCGCGCCGACGCCCAGCGTACGCAAGCCATGCTGCAAGCCTACGAAAGCCAGCGCCGCCTGGGCGCTGCCGAGCGCCGCCTGCTGCCCGCCATGGCGCGTGCTGGCGCGCTGCGGTTCTGGCTCTCGCGCCTGTGGGACTTGCACCTGCCGCGCCAGGCCGCGCTGCTTGTCCCGCACGATCCCGCACACTTTGAGCGCGTCTTGCGCGAGCGCATCCGCAACCCCCTGCTCGCCGCCGCCGCGCCATGAAACTCAACATCGTCCCCGCCCGCGTGGGCATCCAGTGGGCGTTTTGCGGCGTCCGCACCTTCTTCAAACAGCCGCTGGCCTTTACCGGCCTGTTCTTCATGTTCATGGCTGGCCTGTCGCTGCTGGCGCAAATCCCCTACGCGGGCGACCTGCTGGCCATGACGCTGGCGCCCGCGGCCTTCGTCGGCCTGATGAACGCAACCAATCTGGTGGAACAAGGGCGCTTTCCCATGCCCGACACGCTGCTGGTCGCGCTGCGCCAAGGGCCGGGGCGCACCCGCGCCATCCTGACACTGGGCGTACTGCTGGCGCTCGGCATGGCGCTGGCAGATGGCATTTTGATGTGGATCGATGGTGGATACATGGCCCAGCTTCAAGCGGCCATCACCGCCCAGGGGAACATCCCCAGCGACGCGCTGAAAGACCCGCGGCTTGTGCGCTTCTTGCTGGCGGCCATCTTGCTGCACCTGCCCTTTTCGCTGCTGTTCTGGCACGCGCCCGCGCTGGTGCACTGGAACGCCGTGGCACCCGTCAAAAGCCTGTTCTTCAGCAGCCTGGCCGTGCTCAAAAACGCCCGCGCATTCGCGCTTTACGCCCTGTCGTGGCTGCTGATCTATCTGGTGGCCAATTGGGCGCTCTTCGCGCTGGCCATGCTGTTTGGCAGCGCGGACATCGCAAAATTCGGACTGCTGCCCATGCTGTTGCTGATATGGGCCATGTTTTGCATCTCCGCCTGGTTCACCTACCGCGACTGCTTTGCGCAGCCCGCGGGCAACGCGGAACCGCCAGCTTGAAAGCAGCGCGCGGCCCTACTAGCCCGCTTGCCCAAAGTGTTCCGCCACTGACCCGCAACGGCCCAACAACCAACCGTCCCAATCCGTGGACTGATCGTTGCGCGCC
>JAISNB010000004.1 GCA_031276435.1 Burkholderiaceae bacterium
CAATTTGCGCACTGGCGCTGGCAGGCCGAGTGCCAAGCCGTCTGCTTTGGCATACCAGGCGCCTTGCGCGTCTGGCGCATGGCCCGCAGGCCATCGGGTTTGTACGATGTGCAGCCAAAGATCGCGGTGGGTAAGTACGTGTTTGAAGGCGGGCCATTGTCGCGCCGTTTGCGCGACCGCCGGTTCCAGCGCGGCCAGCAGTGCTGCTTGCGATTCAAAGACCGGCAGGCAGTGCAGGCGCGCCCAGATGCCTTTGGGCGGGCGCTGTGTCAGCCAGATGTTGTGCGCGTCGTCGGTGGCCAGCAATAGCCACAGCGCAACGGTTTTGCGTTGCAGTCGGCGCGATTTGGCGGGGAAGCGTTCGATTTGTCCGCTTTGCCTGGCCACGCAGCGCGCGGCCAGGGGGCAGGCGGTGCAGTCCGGTTTTCTGGGGGTGCAGACCGCTGCGCCCAGGTCCATCAGGCCTTGCGTGTAAGCAGGCATGTCGGCGGGGCATTGGGGCAGCAGGGCTTGCGCGCGCTGCCACAGCGCGGCCAGGTTGGGCGCGGCGCTAAGGTCGGCGTCTATGCCTTCGGCGCGCGCGAGCAGGCGTTTGACGTTGCCGTCGAGGATGGGCACGCGCTCGTCAAAGCAGAAGGCGGCGATGGCGGCTGCGGTGGAGCGCCCGATGCCGGGCAGTGTTTCCAGTGCTTGCGCGGTGCGCGGGAATTGTCCGTCATGGTCGGCGACGATTTGCCGCGCGCAGCGGTGCAGGTTGCGCGCGCGGCTGTAGTAGCCCAGGCCACTCCAGAGCGCGAGGATTTCGTCTTCATGGGCGCGCGCCAGCGCCGCTACGTTGGGAAAACGTTCAAGAAAGCGCGTGTAGTAGGGCAATGCGGTTTTGACTTGGGTTTGCTGCAACATGATTTCAGACAGCCAGACCCGATACGGTTCGCGCGTGCCTTGCCAGGGCAAGTCGCGCCGCCCGAATTGACGCTGCCAGCGCACGACGCTGGCAGCAAAGCTGGGGGATGCGGCGTTGGTCAGGCTGAGGCCGCAGGTGCGGGCGCTGCTTCTGGCGCAACGAGTATTGGCGCTGGCGCTGGCGTCGGGGGTACAAGCGTTGGCGCAGGTGGCGCTGGGGGTGAGGCAGGCGAGGGCGCCGGTGGTGGCGCGGGGGGTTCCGCCGCCGCGGTGGCGGTGTGCTGCACCACGACCGCCGCCGCCCGGGGCGCGGATTCCTTGAATTCGCGCAGGATGCCGATCAGGTTGTCCATGCGCTTTTGCACGTTGTTGAGCGTGTCGGATTGCATGTGGATTTCGGCAATGCGCTGATCGAGGCTGCTGGCGGCTTCCTGGATGCGTTCTATGGCGTCCACGCGCCGGGTGAAGGCGCGCTGGCGTTCCTTGAGTTGTGTGTCGATCTGGGAGGACGATGTTTTGCTCCAAAGCTCGACTTCGCCCAGCGCGGTTTCAAAGATGGCGCGCACGCGCGCCAGCAGCGCGCGCACGAGTTTTTCGGCAAATTCCGGTCGCGCCAGTTGCAGCGAGTTGCTCAGTCCCAGGTATTGAAGGTGGCTGCGCTCGACGGCGTTGAGGTCGCTGATGAAGCGCGTCATGTCGGGCGGCGGGATCATTTGCAGCGAGAAGCCGAAGTCCGTGTTCAGTTGCCTGAACGATGCCTTGAGCATTTCTTCGATTTCGGCTTGCATTTTCTGCACCTGGCGGACGGTGCCGCGCAGGTTGTCGAATCCGGCCGAGTAGGTTTTGCGCACGCCCAGTTTCATGCCGCTGTCGCGCAGTTGTTCGACCAGATCAGCCAGCGCGGTTTTGATGGAGGATTTGCCCAGCAGACGGAATACGTCGCGCAGCAGTTTCATGTGTACAGAGCGCACGGCCAGGATGCTGGCACCGCTGCGGTCGAATTCTTCTTTTTCGGCATCGATGCGCAGGCGCATTTGGCGGATGACGCCCTGGTTTTTGCCGCGCAGGCTGTTGAGTTCGAGGTCTTGCTCGGAAAGCTCGCGGCGGCGCACGCCCAGTGTGCGCATGGCATCGCCGCGCATGCCGTCGACCGCGTGGTCGATGGCCGATATGAGCATGACCTGACGCGCGCCCAGCACCTGGCTGGCCATCAGTTCTTCAAATACCGGCAGGCGGCTTTTGGAGAGCAGGTCAGACTCGCCGCGCACTTTGGCCAAAAGCCCTTTTTGCGCCGACAAGGCAATGACTTGTTCGGCTGGCAGTTCCAGCGTTTGCGCCGTTTGCACGCATTGGCGCTGGATTTGCGCGTCGATTTGCACGGCGGTGTTCAAGTCGTCCCACAGGGTGTCTATCTTGTTGAGCACCACAAAGCGGGCGCTGTCGCCGCTGTCCAGGGCCGAGAGGTGTTCGCGCCAGATGGACAGGTCAGATTTGGTGACGCCAGTGTCAGCGGCCAGGATGAAGACCACGGCTTGCGCTTGCGGGATGAGGTTGACCGTCAGTTCCGGCTCGGCGCCGATGGCGTTCAGTCCCGGGGTATCTAGCACCACCAGCCCCTGCTTGAGCAAGGGGTGCGCCATGTTGATGAGCGCGTGCCGCCAGCGCGGCACTTCGACCAGGCCTTCGGGGGTTTGCGGCGGGTTGTCGTCGGGAGCGTCGTCGTGCCAGAAGCCAAGGCTGCGCGCTTCCTCGATGTTGACATGCAGCGTTTCCGAGACTTTCTCCATGGCCTCGGCCAGTTGCGCGGGGTCGTTGACGTCCAGATCCACGCGCGTCCATTTTTCAGGTACGTTGCGCCATTCCAGCAGCGCCTGCGGTTGCAGGCGCGTTTCTATGGGCAACAGGCGCAAACACGGCGGCACGGCAGCGTCGTAGCCCAACTCGGTCGGGCACATGGTGGTGCGCCCGGCGCTGGCCGGCATGATGCGGCGACCATAGCCCGCAAAGAAAACGGCGTTGATCAATTCCGACTTGCCGCGCGAAAATTCCGCGACGAAGGCCACCATGACCTTGTCGGAGCGCAACTGCTCCTGAAGGCGCTGCACGCGCTCCTGGGCGCTGGCGTCCAGCAAATCCTGATCGTGCATCCAGTCGTACAAATTCTTCAGGCGCAAGCTCATCTCCCTGCGCCAGGAACCGTGTTGATCGAATTGCGTGTTAAACCCTGCTGCGGTTGTCAACCTTCACTCCACTATGTGAAAAAACCATGTGCTGAGAGTGCCATATTACACGGGCGGATGCCCAGACAGGGATTTCATGGTTGCAAACTGTGGCCCAATTCACACGGCTTTGTCAAAAGTGCTGGCACCGGGCGCAAAAATAGGTTGATCGCTGCCCTTGTCGCATTTGCCGGATGGCGCTTGCGCACACGTGGCAGGGTTGCCCAGCGCGGCCATAAACGCTGGTGTTGAGCTGGAAATGCCCGCTTTCGCCAGCGGCGCTTGAAAAATCGCGCAGGCTGCTGCCGCCCAGTTCAATGGCCTGTTGCAAGACTTGACGAATGGCCGCGTGCAGGCGCTGCGCCCGCTGCCATGACAGGCGAGCCGCTGGCGTTGCCGGATGAATGCGCGCCAGAAACAAGGCCTCGCAAGCATAGATATTGCCCGCGCCCACAACCACATCGCCAGCGAGCAACACCGATTTGATTGCGGCGCGGCGCTGGCGCAAAGCCGCGTGAAACGCGGGCAGATCAAAATCGGCGTCCAGCGGCTCGGCTCCCAGCCGCTCCAGCAGTTTGCGCGCGCGCGGATCGGCCAGGCTGTCTGCCCAAACCACCGCGCCAAAGCGTCGTGGATCATGCAGGCGCAGCGTGCCGCCGCTGGTGTGCAGGTCGAAATGGTCGTGCGCGCCCGGCGGCGGCAAATGGCGCCCAAACAGCAAACTGCCGGACATGCCCAAATGGATGAGCAAAACCCCCTGATCGAGGTGCAACAGCAGGTATTTGCCGCGGCGGCGCACGGCTTGCACCGTGCGGGCGGTCAGCACCTCCAGCGGCGCGCCCAGTGGCCAGCGCAACGGCTTGCCTTGCCACGCGCCGGCAATGACGGCCCCTTCGATCCCGTCCGCAAAACTGCGCCGGGTGACTTCGACCTCCGGCAGTTCAGGCATACATGGCAAGCGTTGCGAGCATGGATTATTATGGCCCGATGAAGCATCGATTTCTGGTTGCCACCGCCCTTGCATTGGCGTTTTCCGGCGGTTGCGCGCTGGCCCAACCGGCCGTCAGCGCGGTCACCATGACCGACACGCCGCCCCCCCTGCCCGCCAGCGGCTCCAGCGAACTGCACGACAAAGTAGCGACCGCGCAACTGATGTACGAGCTTTTGCTGGGCGAATTCAGCTTTGCCAAAGGCGATGCCGCGTCAGCGCACCGCTTCATGCTGGACGCAGCGCGCCGCACCAACGACGAGGCGCTGTACAGGCGCGCGACCGAAATGGCCATCCAGTCGCGCGCCAGCACCGCCGCACTGACTGCGGTGCGCGCTTGGCGTCTGGCCTGGCCCGACTCTGTCGCCGCCAACCGCTCTGAATTGCAAGTGCTGCTGGCGCTGGGACGCATCCCCGAAACGCAGGCGACCCTGCAAGCCGTGCTGCGCACCATGCCGAAAACCGAGCAAACCGCATTCATGGCCGCGCTGCCGCTGCTGTACGCATCGGCGCAAGACAAAAACCAGGCCGCGCAAATCGTGGAACACGTTCTTGACGACGCGCGCAAAGACCCGCAAACAGCCGCTGCCGCCTGGACGGCCATTGGCCGCATGCGTTTGCAAGCGGGCAACCAGACTGGCGCATACAGCGCCGCCGTACTGGGCCAAATAGCCGAAAGCGACGCCGAATGGCCCGCTTTGCTGGCCCTGCAACTGCTCGAAGAAGGCCTGCCCAGAGCCGAAGCACTGGTCTTGCGCCACTTGACGGGCAAATCGCCCAGCTCGGACGTACAGCTTGGCTACGCGCGCCTGCTGGCCGAGCAGAACCGTTTCAAGCAAGCGCACCAGCAACTTGGTCTGCTGCTGCAACGCGACGCCAGCCAGGCGGGCGCTTGGCTGATGCAAGGCCTGCTCTACGAACAGCAAGGCGACGCCGAACGCGCCGAACGCGCGCTCAGCCGGTTTTTGGTCAAATTCCCGGCTGACGAAGAAAACCGCGCCAGCCTGGCCCGCGCCGATGCCGCGCGCATCGCGCTGGCGCGCATCGCTGAAAACAAAGGCCAGTTTGCGCGCGCCGACAAATTGCTGCAAGAAATTGAATCGCCGGGCAACGTCTTTGGCGCGCACATGCAGCGCGCAACCTTGCTGGCCAGGCAAGGCCACATCGACGAAGCCCTGGCACTGCTCGACGACATCGAGGAATACCAGCCCGGCGACGCCCGCCTGAAACTGCAAGCCAAAGCGCAACTGCTGCGCGACAACGGGCGCGAACAACAGTCCTACGACCTGCTCAAAGCCGCGCTGGAGCGCAACCCCGGCGACCAGGACCTCAAATACGACTTGGCCATGGTGGCCGAAAAACTCGGCCGTCCGGCCGAAATGGAAACCTTGCTGCGCCAGATCATCGCGCAAAACGGCGACGCCCACAACGCGCTCAACGCACTGGGCTACACACTGGCCGATCGCGGTGAAAAACTCGACGAAGCCCGGGCGCTGATCGAGCGCGCCGTACAAATCGACCCCGACAACGCCTACATCCAGGACAGCCTGGGCTGGCTGGAATACCGCCAGGGCAACCAGCAAGAAGCCCTGCGCATCCTGGAAGGCGCCTGGCGCAAAAGCCAGGACCCCGAAATCTCCGCGCACTATGGCGAACTGCTGTGGCTAAGCGGCCAGCAACAGCGCGCCCGCGAAGTCTGGCGCGAAGGACTGCGCCTGGATCCGCAAAACAAAGTGCTGGAAGAAACCTTGCAGCGCCTGAAAGCCGCCCTTTGATCCGCGCCGCGCGCAACCGCCTTTGCCTGCACGCGCTGTGCGGCAAATGGGCGCTGCTGGCCGTGGCACTGCTGACGGCCCTGGCGCTTGCGGGCTGCGCCGCGCCAGAGCCTGCCGCGCCGCAAGAAGCGCTGCGAACCGGCTACTGGAGCGGACGCCTGTCGCTCGTCATCGACAGCGAACCCACGCAGAACTTCTACGCTGGCTTTGCGCTTGGCGGCAGCGCCGAACGTGGCCAGCTCAGCCTTTACACCCCGCTTGGCAGTACACTGGCCGTGCTGCGCTGGCAGCCAGAACAGGCGCTGTGGCTGCAAAACGGCCAAGCGCGCGTTTACGAATCCATGGACAGCCTGACTGCCGAACTTGCTGGCACGGCCATCCCGATTGCCGCCCTGTTTGCATGGCTGCAAGGCCAGATGGCCGACGCGCCCGGCTGGCAAGCCGATCTGGCGCAAATCAACCAAGGCCGACTGCTGGC
>JAISNB010000012.1 GCA_031276435.1 Burkholderiaceae bacterium
TGGACAAGTTAATGCAAGGGTTTTCCCTGCGGATGACCGGGATTTATGCCTGTGCGCAACAAAAATCCTGTTCAAATTTTTGCGCGCAACAAGCACGGGGTGGGCCAGCCAGCGACGCAGCGGTGCGTGCAGCATTGTGCTTTTGCGCGCGCGCCTGAACCGTGGACTGGTGCGGCACAGTGTAACCGCACTTTGGCGCATGGCGCAAGCGTCTGGATTGCCCCGGGCCTGACGGCCCTCGCAATGATGGAGAGCGGAAGCGCGCATTTGTATTCTTTACCCTCGCCCCTTGGGGAGAGGGTTGGGGGTGAGGGGAACTCCCACCGCAAAAAAGCGCCGCGCTTGGAGCAGTGTTGTGCGCACCCTCTCTCGCCCCTTCGGGGCACTCTCTCCCTCAAGGGAGAGAGAGGAAGGGAAAGGCATGTGCGGCGCATCCATTCTTTGCCCTCGCCCCATCCTCACCCCCCGCCCCTCTCCGCAAGCGGAGAGGGGAGCAAATTGCGCCCTCCCCCCTTGGGAGGGTTGGGGAGAGGGAACAAAGGGGGAGAGATGGAGAGAGGCCCGGGGGCACTCTCTCCCATGAATGGGAGAGAGGAAGGCAAATGGCGGCGCGAATGTTCTCTGTCATAGGAGCGCGCGGCGCGACGCGGCAATCCATGAAGCCCGTGCACAAGCCCCGCTGGATTGCCACGCGCCCTTTGGGCGCTCGCAATGACGGAGAAAACAGCATTTTTTTGTGCAACCCATGTAGGGGCGGGTTTGAAACCCGCCCCTACAGACGCACACGCCGGAACACACTAACGGGAGGTGGGGCGGCGGGCGCGGCAAACGCCCCCCTCACCCCCCTCTGAGCGCAAGCTTGACAGGGGGCACGGTTGCTCTCTCTCCTGCGTCCAGGCGGGGGCGCGGGGGTGGTTTGGGGCGGGGCCGCAAACGGGCAGGGGGCTATAGCATGTTGTCCAGGAACGCCCGGGTGCGCTGGCGCTCGGGGCGGGCAAAGAAATCGGCGGAGGGGCGCGCCTCGATCAGTTCGCCCTGATCCATGAACGCGGTGGTGTCGGCCACCTCGCGGGCAAAGCCCATTTCGTGGGTGACGACCAGCATGGTCATGCTCTCTTCGGCCAGTTGCTGCATGGTGCGCAGTACTTCGCCGGTGAGTTCGGGATCGAGCGCGGAGGTTGGCTCGTCAAACAGCATGATGTCCGGCTCCATCGCCAGCGCGCGGGCAATGGCCACGCGCTGTTTTTGCCCGCCCGAGATTTGCGCGGGGTAGGCGTCGCGCTTGTTCCACAGACCGACCTTGTTGAGCAGGCTTTCGGCCTTGGGCATGATGTCCTGGCGCCGCATGCCGCGCACCACCAGGGGCGCTTCGATCACGTTTTGCAGCACGGTCATGTGCGGGAAAAGGTTGAAGTGCTGGAACACCATGCCCATGCGCTTGCAGATGCGGCGCACCTGGGCATCGCTGGCGTATTGGCAAACGCCAGCCGCGTCGGTGGTGGCCAGCACATCGCCTTCGACCTCGATGTGGCCGCGGTCAATGGTTTCCAGATGGTTCATGCAGCGCAGGAAAGTGCTTTTGCCCGATCCGGAAGGGCCGACGATGGCAACGACCTCGCCCCGGCGCAGTTGCAGCGATACGCCCCTGAGCACCGGCAGCGCGCCAAAGCGCTTGTGGATGTTCCGGGCGCTGAGCATGGCGGCGGTGTCGGTCGCGGTGGTGGCAAAGGCAGGGATGGCCGCTTCAGTCGTAGATGGCATAGTGCTTTTCCAGACGCTGGAAGGCCCATGTGAGAAGTAGCGTCATGAGCAGATAGAAAGCCGCGGCGACCACGAAAGGCGTGGTGTCAAAGTCGCGCGAGACCAGCATGCGCGCGGCGCGCATCAGATCGTTGAGCGCCAGCACGTAGATCAGCGATGTGTCCTTGACCAGGGTGATGGTCTCGTTGCTGATGGGCGGCAAGATGCGCTTGAACACCTGCGGCAAGACGATGCGGCGCATGGTCTGCGCGTAGGTAAACCCGAGCACGCGGGCGCCCTCGTGCTGCCCCTTGTCGATGGACTGGATGCCGGCGCGGAAAATTTCGGCAAAGTAGGCCGCGTAATTGAGCGCGAAGGCAATGACAGCGGTCACAAAGCCCGGCAGCGCAACGCCAATGTTGGGCAGCGCAAAGTAGATGAAGAAAATCTGCAACATCAGTGGCGTGCCGCGCATGAGCCAGATGTAGCCGTTGACCAGCGCGCCGCAAAAACGCCAGCGCGAAACGCGCACCAGCGCCAGCCCCAGCCCCAGCGGCACAGACAGCAGCAAGGTGATGGCAAACAACTGGAGCGTGACCTGAAAGCCTTGCCAAAGCGCGGGCAAAGTGGAGAGGATGTTATCCATGGGGGTTCACGGCCTGATGCTGGCTGGCGCGGCAACTGGCGGCGCGCCGCGCGCTGCAAGCGCGGCGGCCTGGAAGCGAAAAACCGCGCCGCGCGCCAGCCGCGTTCGGCGCGTTGATGGGGCAGCAATGCCGGGCAAGGCCTACCGGGTAACGTCCGCGCCAAACCATTGGGTGGCAATGCGCGCCGATGTGCCATCGGCCTTCATCGCGGCCATGGTCTCGGTCAGCGCGGTCAGCAGCGCCGCATCGTCCAGACGCATGCCCACGCCGTATTCCTCGGCGCCAAAATTGTCTTGCAGCACCTCGTATTCGCCCGCCTTCTTGGCCACGTAGTAGCGGCCCACCACCTCATCGACCACCACGGCGTCCAGGCGGCCACTGCCCAGATCCATCAGGGCGGTCACGTTGTCGCCAAACTGCTTGAGTTCCTTGAACGACTGGCGCACCTGCGGCTCTTTCTCAACGGCCTGCACGGCGCTGCTGCCCTCTTGAATGCCAACGGTCTTGCCCGCCAGATCGGCCTTGCTCTTGATGGGTGAGGCCGCCGCAACAATGATGATCTGGTGGTTTTCCATGTACGCGGGCGTGAACAGAATGTTCTTCTTGCGCTCCTCGGTAATGGTCAGCCCGTTCCACAGCACATCCACACGCCGGGCGCTGAGTTCGGCCTCTTTGGCGCTCCAGTCGATGGGCTTGAACGCCATCTCCACGCCCAGGCGCTTGCCCGCCTCGCGCGCCATGTCAATGTCAAAGCCCACCAGTTCATTCTTCTCGTCGCGAAAACCCATGGGCGGAAAGTTGTCGTCCAGCCCCACCACGATCTTCTCGTAAGCAAGCTTGGCGGGCAGGGCAGCGGATGCGGCATCAGAAGCCGGGGCAGCAGCGGATGCGGGCGCGGCTTCAGACGGCGAGGAGCCGCCACCGCCGCCCTCGCCCGACTTGCCACAGCCGCCAAGAAAGACCCCTGCAAAGAGGGCCAGCGTGATGAGTGCGAAGCGTTTTTTCATGGTGCGAGTCGTCCTGTTTGTTTCTGCTTTGGAAAGAAGGTGAAAAAAGCGGATGGTAACGCTTCATGGATGGACGCTTGCATTCGCCAACGGCGGCATTGTGGGCGGCGCATCCTGAACGTGTCAAAGATGCGGGCAGGCAAAAGCGGCGAACGAACAACAAAAAGGCCCGTGGGTGCGGGCCTAAGTGATTGATTCCATTGGGATTTTTTGGTGGGCCCTGTAGGGTTCGAACCTACGACCTACGGATTAAGAGTCCGCTGCTCTACCAGCTGAGCTAAGAGCCCCTCAAACGGTCAACAGCCAAGCTGTTGCCATCTGCCAAGCGCGCTATTCTAACCAATAAAAGCGGCATTGGGCAGCC
>JAISNB010000056.1 GCA_031276435.1 Burkholderiaceae bacterium
CCGCCACCACAGGCCGGTGGCTAGCGCATCCGGCTCTGGCGCGTCGCCGCCCCAGAGCCGGTTCTGTCAGTGCTTGATGGCAACGCCCGGGACGACGGGGCCTGGCTTTTCAACCGCGGCGGCAGCCGCCGGTGTTGCTTCTGCTGCGGTGGCGGTCAATTCTTCTTCGGCCAGCGGCTGGGCCATGCGCTCCAGCGCGATTTCAAGCACTTTGTCGATCCATTTGACGGGGATGATTTCCAGTCCATCCTTGACGTTGGCCGGGATTTCCTGCAAGTCCTTGATGTTTTCTTGCGGAATCAGCACTTTCTTGATGCCGCCGCGCAGCGCGGCAAGGAGTTTTTCCTTGAGGCCGCCAATGGCTGTGACTTCGCCGCGCAAGGTGATTTCGCCGGTCATGGCCACGTCGCTGCGCACGGGAATGCCACTGAAGGCCGAGACCATGGCCGTGGTCATGGCGGCGCCAGCGCTCGGCCCGTCCTTGGGGGTGGCGCCGTCGGGCACGTGGATGTGGATGTCGCGTTTTTCGAATACCTCGTCCCTGATGCCCAGCCAGCGCGCACGCGCACGCACCACGGTGCGCGCGGCTTCGACCGATTCTTTCATCACGTCGCCCAGTTGGCCGGTGCGGATGATGGCCCCTTTGCCGGGCATGGTGGCCGCTTCGATGGTGAGCAGATCGCCGCCCACTTCGGTCCAGGCCAGTCCCACCACCTGGCCCACCTGGTTTTTCTGTTCGGCGCGGCCATAGTCGAATTTGCGCACGCCCAGGTATTCGTTGAGGTTTTCCGGGGTGATGACGGCCTGGCTCCGGGTTTGCCCAAGCTGCACGCTTTTGACAACTTTGCGGCAGATTTTGGAGAGTTCGCGCTCCAGCGAGCGCACGCCCGCCTCGCGCGTGTAGTAGCGCACGATGTCGCGCACGGCCGCTTCGGTGACCGCCAGTTCCTTGTCCTTGATGCCGTTGTTGATGATTTGCTTGGGCAGCAGGTAGCGAATGGCGATGTTGGTTTTTTCGTCTTCCGTGTAGCCCGACAGGCGGATGATTTCCATGCGGTCGAGCAGCGCGGGCGGGATGTTCATGGAGTTGCTGGTGGCCACGAACATGACGTCAGACAGGTCGAAGTCGACTTCCACGTAGTGGTCGGCAAAGGTGTGGTTTTGCTCGGGGTCGAGCACTTCCAGCAGTGCGCTGGAGGGGTCGCCCCTGAAGTCCATGCCCAGTTTGTCGATTTCGTCCAGCAAGAACAGCGGGTTGCGCGTGCCCACCCGGGAGAGGCTTTGCAGTACCTTGCCCGGCATGGCGCCGATGTAGGTGCGGCGGTGGCCGCGAATTTCTGCCTCGTCGCGCATGCCGCCAAGGGCCATGCGCACGTATTTGCGCCCGGTGGCCTTGGCCACGGACTGGCCGAGCGATGTTTTGCCGACGCCAGGCGGCCCCACCAGGCACAGGATGGGCGCCTTGACTTTGTCCACGCGCTGCTGCACGGCCAGGTATTCGAGGATGCGATCCTTGACTTTTTCCAGGCCGTAGTGGTCTTCGTTGAGCACGTTTTCGGCGTGCGCCAGGTCGTGCCTGATTCTGGTTCGCTTGCGCCAGGGCAGCGCCACCAGGGTGTCGATGTAGTTGCGCACCACCGATGCCTCAGCCGACATGGGCGACATGAGTTTGAGTTTTTTCAGTTCGCCTTCGGCTTTTTTGCGCGCCTCTTTGGGCATGTGCGCGGCCTTGATTTTTTTCTCTATCTCCTCGATGTCGGCGCCCTCTTCGCCCTCGCCCAGTTCTTTCTGGATGGCCTTGACCTGTTCGTTGAGGTAGAAGTCGCGCTGGTTTTTCTCCATCTGGCGCTTGACGCGGCCACGAATGCGCTTGTCGACGTTGAGGATTTCCACCTCGCGCTCAAGCTGCTCGAACAAGAATTCCAGGCGGCTTTTGATGTCGGCCAGATCAAGCACGCGCTGCTTGTTTTCCAGCTTGAACGGCAGGTGCGCGGCAATGGTGTCGGCCAGGCGGCCAGCCTCGTCGATGCTGATGATGGAGGTGAGGATTTCCGGCGGAATTTTCTTGTTGAGTTTGACGTACTGGTCAAATTGCTGCATCACGGCGCGGCGCAGCGCCTCGACCTCGTTGTCGCCCGCGTCGGCTGCCTCACTGGCCGCTTCCAGCGGCGTGACGGTGGCGGTAAAGTGCTCGCCGCCATCGTCCACGCGCGTGACGCTGGCGCGCTGCTGCCCCTCGACCAGTACCTTGACGGTGCCATCGGGCAGCTTGAGCATTTGCAAGATGGTGGCGACGCAGCCCACGTCGAACAGGTCAGAGGCGGCAGGCTCGTCCTTGGCGGCGGTTTTCTGCGCCACCAGCATGATGTTGCGCTCGCCCATCATGGCCGCTTCCAGCGCCTTGATGCTCTTGGGCCGTCCCACAAACAGGGGGATGACCATGCGCGGAAAAACCACCACGTCCCGCAGCGGCAAAAGCGGCAGGTCAATGGGCGTGGCAGGCAGTGGCGAAGAACCAGACATGTCGGTTTCCTTGGCAAGTGTCTGTTTGAAAAAGTCCAACCAATATGAACGCGCTGGCGCTATTTTCAACCCGGATGGCCTTTGGGCACCACCGCGTGGGCCGCCGGGCAAAAACAGGGCAAATAACGCGGATCCGGTAATTTACGTCAATTTACAGGTTTTTTTCAGTCCGCGCGGGCGGCGCAGTCACAATGTGCGGCGCGCTTCAAATGCCCCTGCCCCGGGAAGGCGCGCCGGGCGGTGGCGGGCTTCAGGCTTTTTTGGCGGCTTCGCGGTACACCAGCAGCGGCGGGTGGTTTTCGTCGATGGTGGTCTCATCGATGACGACCTTGCTCACATCGGGCAGTTGCGGCAGATCGAACATGGTGTCAATCAGCACCTGCTCCAGAATGGAGCGCAAACCGCGCGCGCCGGTCTTGCGCGCCAGCGCCTTGCGCGCGATGGCCGCAAGGGCCGAGGCGCGCACCTCAAGCTCCACGCCTTCCATGGCAAACAGGCGCGCAAATTGCTTGATGAGCGCATTTTTGGGCTGGGTCAGAATCTCGATCAGCGCGTCCTCGGTCAAATCGGCCAGCGTGGCCACCACGGGCATGCGGCCAATCAGTTCAGGAATCAGGCCGTATTTGATGAGGTCTTCAGGCTCGACCTCGGTGAACACTTCGGAAATGGACCGCTGCTGCTTGCTGCGCACCGTGGCGCCAAAGCCGATGCCGCTGGATTCGGTGCGCGCTTCGATCACCTTTTCCAGCCCCGCGAACGCGCCACCGCAAATGAACAGGATGTTGGTGGTGTCCACCTGCAAGAAGTCCTGGTTGGGGTGCTTGCGCCCGCCTTGCGGCGGCACGCTGGCCATGGTGCCTTCGATGAGCTTGAGCAGCGCCTGTTGCACGCCTTCGCCCGAGACGTCGCGCGTGATGCTCGGGTTGTCGGACTTGCGGCTGATTTTGTCGATTTCGTCGATGTAGATGATGCCGCGCTCGGCGCGCTCTTTGTCGTAGCCGCAGCTTTGCAGCAGCTTGCTGATGATGTTTTCCACGTCTTCGCCCACGTAACCGGCTTCGGTCAGCGTGGTTGCGTCGGCCATGACAAAGGGCACATCAAGCTGGCGCGCCAGTGTTTGCGCCAACAGGGTTTTGCCCGATCCGGTGGGGCCGATGAGGAGAATGTTGCTCTTGGCCAGCTCAACGTCGCCGCCCGCCTTGTCGGCTTTGTGCCGCAAGCGTTTGTAGTGGTTGTACACGGCCACGGCCAGTGTGCGCTTGGCCCTCTCCTGGCCGATAACGTAGTTGTCCAGATTGGCCTTGATCTCGGCGGGCGTGGGCAATTCGGCTGCCGCGTCGCCGCCGCCGCTCTGCAAGCCGCCGGGCAGATCGTCGCGCAAGATTTCGTTGCATAGCGCCACGCATTCGTCGCAAATAAAGACTTTGGAGCCTTCGATGAGTTTTTTGACCTCGCGCTGGCTTTTGCCGCAAAACGAGCAATACAACATTTTTTCGCTGGAGGAGCTGCCTTTTTTATCGACCATGAATGCTCGCGGTTTGAACGGTGGAATCCTAGAAAAGCCATGATACCCAAAAGCGCCCCGCGCCGCGCGCGCTGGCAGCGGCGATGGGCTGGCCGCTTACGGGCGTTTGGCGATGACCTGATCGACCAGGCCGTAGTCCCTGGCCTCGTCGGCTGTCATGAAGTAGTCGCGCTCGGTGTCGCGCACCACTTTTTCGTAAGGCTGCCCGGTGCGCTCGGCCAGGATGCGGTTCATTTGCTCTTTGGTGCGCAAAATGTCGCGGGCGTGGATTTCGATGTCAGTGGCCTGCCCGCGCGCGCCGCCGAGTACCTGGTGGATCATGACCTTGCTGTTGGGCAGCGAGTAGCGTTTGCCTTTGGCGCCCGCGGCCAGCAGGAAAGCGCCCATGCTGGCGGCAAAGCCCAGGCACATGGTGGATACGTCGGGCTTGACAAATTGCATGGTGTCGTAGATCGACATGCCAGCGGTCACGCTGCCGCCGGGCGAGTTGATGTAAAGCGAAATGTCCTTGTCCGGGTTTTCGCTTTCCAGGAACAGAAGCTGCGCCACCACCAGGTTGGCCGTCTGGTCGTTGACCTCGCCCACCAAAAAGACCACGCGCTCGCGCAACAGGCGCGAATAGATGTCGTAGGACCGCTCGCCACGGCCCGATTGCTCGATCACCATGGGGATCAGGCCAAGATTTTGGTGCATTTCAAATTCGCTCATGACAACTCCACGCAGACTCGCGCAAATCAACAAAACGGGGCGCATCCAGTGCCGCCCACCCGGCACAAGGCAAGGCGCGGCGCGCCTATTGTTGCTGAGTGTTCATCAACTCGTCAAAACCCAGGGTTTTTTCGGTGACTCTGGCTTTGCCAAGCACAAACTCGGCCACATTGTTTTCCAGCACCATGGCCTCGACTTCGCGCAGGCGGTTGTTGTCGGCGTAGTAGTAGCGCACGACTTCTCCGGGTTTTTCGTAGCTGGCCGCTAGCTCTTCCACCTGGGCGCGAAGCTGCTCGGGCGTGGCCTGGAGCGCATTGGCCCTGACCAGTTCGGAGAGCACCAGGCCCAGGCGCACGCGGCGCTCGGCTTCGGGGCGAAACACGTCTTCGGGGATGGGCGCCTTGTCGGCGTCTTTCATGCCGCGCGCGCGCAAATCGGCGCGGGCCGCGTCGATCATGCGCCCAAGTTCAGCCTGCACGGTGGCTTTGGGCAGATCCAGCTCGGCCTTGTTCAGCAGCGCGTCCATCACGGCGCGCTTGTTGCGTGCCTGCAAGCGCAATTTCATCTCGCGCTCCAGGTTCTTGCGGATGTCGGCGCGCAGGCCTTCCACGGTAGCCTCCTTGACACCCAGTGTCTTGGCGAAGGCTTCGTTGACTTCAGGCAGGTGGCTGGCTTCCAGCTTTTTGAGCGTGACCATGAAATCGGCCGTTTTGCCCGCCACGTCCTTGCCGCCGTAGTCGGCCGGAAAGCGCAGCGGGAAGGTCTTGCTCTCGCCCACTTTCATGCCGCACACGGCGTCTTCAAATTCCTTGAGCATCTGGCCTTCGCCCACCACGAACTGGAAGTCCTCGGCCTTGCCGCCTTCAAACGCCTCGCCATCGATGGTGCCCGAAAAGTCCACGGTCACGCGGTCGCTGTCGGCAGCGCTGCTGCCCTGGGCGCGCGTGGCAAAGCTGCGGCGCTGTTTGCGCAAAATGTCCACGGTGCGCTCTATGGCCTCGTCGCTGACTTCGGCGGAGACTTTCTCGATCTCGGCGTCCGACAGGTCGGCAATTTTGACTTCGGGCAGCACCTCGAAAACGGCGTCGAACGCCATCTGCCCTTCGGGGGCGCTGTCTTTTTCGGTGATGGTGGGCTGACCGGCCACGCGCAGGCTGGCCTCGCTGGCGGCCTGGGCAAATGCCTGGCCCACCTTGTCGTTGACCACTTCGTATTGCACCGAATAACCGTAGCGTTGCGCCACCACGCTCATGGGCACTTTGCCCGGGCGGAAACCGTCCATCTTCACGCTGCGGGCAAGCTTGCGCAAGCGCGCCTCAACTTCGGTGCGAATTGCCTCCACGGGCAGGGTCAGTGTCAGCTTGCGCTCAAGCTTGTCGAGGGTTTCCACGTTCACGGCCATGTTTGTCGTTCTCTCGAAAAAATAGAATGTTGAATCAGGTTGGAGCTGATCTGGTGCGCGGGGGGGGACTCGAACCCCCACACCATTGCTGGCGTCAGGACCTAAACCTGGTGCGTCTACCAATTTCGCCACCCGCGCACGGGGAAAACCAATCGGGCCTGAGCGCGCGCCTGCAAGGGGCGGCAAACAAATTGCCAATTCCTGCCTTGCAAGCAGGCGAGCTGGCCGTTTTGGCGAACCGGGCATTTTACCTTGCCCAGCCCGACCCGCCTGGGGGGCGCCCGCGTCAAAGCGGCGGCGGCCCAATGAGGCGCGAAAATTGCGCACAATCGGCGCACGCACGCGACGCGGTGCTCCACACACAAAACCACCTTATGCGCTTCCCTGTCCCCCCATTCGCAACCCCCAGCCCGCCCCGGCCCCGCCGCAAGCCATGCCATTGACTCGCCCGCGCGCGGTGACGCATTACGAGAATTTTCCCGTGGCCTCGTGGCTGTGCCCGCCCCGGCTGCGAGCGCCCATTCAGGCCATTTACCACTTTGCCCGCACCGCCGACGATCTGGCCGACGAAGGCGAGGCGCCCGCCTGGCAGCGCCTGCAAGATCTGGCCGCCTACCGGCAAGACCTGGCCGCCGTGGCGCAGGGGCAAAACCATGGCGGCCGCTGGCCGCAGGTGTTCGATCCGCTGGCAGCGCAAATGCGCGCCTTTGCGCTGCCCGAGGCGCCGCTGGCCGATCTGCTGTCGGCCTTTGCGCAGGACGTGCGCAAAACCCGGGCTGGCGCCGCCTATGCCGACTGGCCCGAGCTGCTCGACTACTGCCACCGCAGCGCCAATCCCGTGGGCCGGCTGCTGCTGCATCTGTACGGCGTGAGAGAAGAAGCCGCGCTGCATCAAAGCGATCACATCTGCACGGCGCTGCAACTCATCAACTTCTGGCAAGACCTGAGCGTGGACATTCCCCGGGGCCGCTACTACCTGCCGCTGGCCGAATGCGCGGCGCACGGCCTGCCCATGACCGCTGCCGCGCCGGTCGGTTTTGCCGCGCTGCAAGCCGACGACCGGCTGGCCGCGGTGATGGCCGCCTGCGTCGAGCAAACCCGCGCGCGCATGCTGCAAGGCGCCGCGCTGGTGCACCGCGTGCCGGGCCGCGCCGGGTGGGAATTGCGCGCCGTGGTGCAAGGCGCGCTGCGCGTGCTGGACAAAGTGGCCGCGCTTGGCCCGGCTGTGCTGCGCCAGCGCCCGGCCCTTGGCGCGCGCGATGGCCTGCCCGTTGCCTGGCGCATGCTCTGGATGTGAGTCGGCCCCGCCTTGCGACCAGCCTGGCGAAGGCGCTTGCACGCGCGCGCCCAAAAAACCATGGCGCGGGCTTTTTGAAACCGCAAGCAATGGGACAATGCCAGCGCCCACGCCGCCCCCACTGGCCCATGAACTCGCCGCAAACCTACGTCCAGCAAAAAGCCGCCGCATCCGGCAGCAGCTTTTATTACGCCTTCTTGTTCCTGCCGCCCGAGCGCCGCGCCGCCATCACGGCGTTCTACGCCTTTTGCCGCGAGGTGGACGACATCGTGGACGAAGTCTCCGACCCCGGCGTTGCCGCCAGCAAACTCGCCTGGTGGCAAACCGAAGTGGATCGCGCCTATGCCACAGGGGCCACGCACCCGGTCATGCGCGCGCTCATGCCGCTGGCCGAATCCTTTTCCATCCGGCCCGCGCAACTGCACGCGGTCATCGAAGGCTGCCAGATGGACTTGCGGCAAACGCGCTACCTCGACTTTGCCGCGCTCCAGCGTTATTGCCACCTGGTGGCTGGCGTGGTGGGCGAGGTTGCGGCCCAGATCTTTGGCCAGAGCAGCGCGCAAACCACGGCCTACGCGCACACGCTGGGGCTGGCGTTCCAGCTCACCAACATCATCCGCGACGTGGGCGAAGACGCGCGCCGTGGCCGCATCTACCTGCCCATGGCCGATTTGCAGCAGTTTGATGTCAAAGCGCACGAAATCCTCAGCCAGACCTACAGCGCGCGCTTTACCGCGCTCATGCGCTTTCAGGCCGAACGCGCCCACGCCCTGTACGAGCAGGCGCTGGCGCAACTGCCCGCCGCTGACCGCCGCGCGCAAAAACCAGGGCTGATGATGGCCAGCATCTACCGCACGCTGCTGCGCGAAATAGAAGCCGAGCAGTTCCGCGTGCTGCACCAGCGCATCGCGCTGACCCCGCTGCGCAAGCTTTATCTGGCATGGAAGATGCAGGCGCTGGGGCGCTTCTGACCCGGCTGGCCGCGTGGCGCGGCGGCGGCAAGATGGCCGCCCCGCAGCGGGAAAAATGCATGAAAAAGTTTTATACTCGCGGCTTTTCCGCGCAGGCCCTCACCTTGTCTTGACCACCGCATCCAAGCGCCCCAAAACACGGCAAGCGCCAAAACCATGGCATGACTTTGGGTGGAATGTGCACAAACACAGATGCAGACAATTGCCGTCGCGCGTGCTGGCGTGCAACGGCAGCGGCATCCGGATGTGCTGCAATAGCGGCCTGAATCCCTGTTTTTTTCCAGAACCAATCCCTGTTTGAAACCGCCCCAGGCGAGGCGCTGCAACAAGCGAGCACATGGCCGACTCCTTTCGCTACACATCCAAACCCCCGGCGGCTGCCGAATCAGCCGCCGTGCGCACCGCCGTCGTGGGCGCGGGTTGGGCCGGGCTGGCCGCGGCCATCGCCGCGGTACAACGCGGCCAGCGCGTCACACTGTTTGAAGCGGCCCGCCACGCCGGTGGCCGCGCGCGCAGCCTGCCCGTGACCATGCCCGATGGCCGCAAAATCGTCATCGACAACGGTCAGCACATCCTGATTGGCGCTTACACGCACACGCTGCAACTCATGCGCACCGTGGGCGCCAACCCCGAGCACCTGCTGCTGCGCATGCCGCTGGATTTGCGCTATCCCGACGGCAGCGGCCTGCACTTTCCTGCCGCCGTCCCCGCGTGGCTGCCCAAACGCCACGCGGCATCATTCACCGCCGCCTGGGGCATTGCCCGCACGCGCGGCTGGCGCTGGTCAGAGCGCATGGCCCTGCTGCGCACAATGCGCCACTGGCAGCGCGGCGGCTTTGCCTGCTCGCCCTTTACCACCGTGGCCGACTTGTGCGCCGCACTGCCCGCGCGCGTGGTGCAAGACTTGATCGAACCGCTGTGCTCCTCGGCGCTCAACACCGTCACAACACAGGCCAGCGGCAGCGTGTTTTTGCGCGTCCTGCGCGACGCCCTGTTCGCCGCGCCCGGCGCTTCCGACTTTTTGCTGCCCCGCGCCCCTTTGAGCGAACTGCTGCCGGAACCGGCCTTGCGCTGGCTGGCCGCCCGGCGCGCATCCATCCGGCTTGGCGAGCGCGTATCCACACTGCAATGGAGTGGCCCCGACCAACTGGCTGGCGGCACGCGCGTGAGCAACGCCACCGCCGGACAACACGACTCGCTCTGGCGCGTACAAGGCGAGCCGTTTGACCAGGTGATTCTGGCCACCTCCGCGGCCAACGCGCTGGCCTTGCTGCGCCCCGTCAAACAAACCTCGCCGCAATTCATCGCCCAACCCGTGCGCGAATGGGGCGCCACCACCGCCCGGCTGCCGCACACGGCTATCACCACGGTCTACGCCCAGGTACAAGGCGACGCGGAAGAACGCACTGCCAACACGCGCGCCGCGTCGCACCTGGACATCCTCAAACGCCCCATGCTGACCCTGCGCAGCGGACCTGAAGCGCCCGCCCAATTCGTATTCAACCGCACCCTGCTCGGCCGATCCATCGAAAACCTCAATGGCTCCACACTGCTGGCCTTTGTGGTCTGCGCCAGCCAGGGCGAACGCGCTGATCTGGAAGCCAAAGTCTGCGCCCAAAGCCTCGACCAACTGGGCCTGCGCGTTCAATTCGCACTCACATTGACCGAAAAACGCGCCACCTTCGCCTGCACAACCAACCGGCAGCGCCCGCCCAAACGCATCGCGCCCGGACTATCGGCATGCGGAGACTACGTGGAAGGCGACTACCCGGCCACGCTGGAAGGCAGCGTCATGCCCTGACGGCGCAGCCGCGCCACGCGCGCCCCAGCAACCGGAGCTTGCGCATGCTGCGCCGCGCAACGTGACCGAGTAACTGAAAGTGCTCGTATGCGCCACGTGCACTCATGCGCACTGCGCGCACCCCGCGCCCTGACAACGAGCGGACCCCACTTGGCGTTAGAATCGCGCTGTCCTGCGGGCGTCGTTCAATGGCAGGACTTCAGCTTCCCAAGCTGATAACGTGGGTTCGATTCCCATCGCCCGCTCCACATCAAGTTTCCGGGGACTTCCGCTGGAGTCCACGGAACGTTGCAAGTGCTTGTCACTGTTTAGGTTTTTCAGAAATCCTGATCCAGTGACTGCCACTGAAAGCCACCGACAGCCAGCCTTTTTAAGGCCACAATTGAGGCCAAACAATGCAGGCGGGATCGGTTCCGCATTGTTGCTGGATTGGAACGGGGTGCGTGACGAGCATAGAGCCTGAGTCGCAACTTGGGAACTCGATCATGGCACTCTCTGATCTGACCGTCCGGCAGGCCAAGGCCACCGGGAAACGCTACACGCTTGCCGATCTGGATGGACTCGGCCTGGCCGTATCCGCCGTCGGCGGCAAGGCTTGGTACTTTCGCTACTACTGGCTGGGCAAGCAAAAACGCATGTCGCTGGGCGCCTATCCGGCAATCGGCCTGCGCGAAGCGCGGACTTTGCGCGACGAAGCCCGGGCGCTGCTGGCCAAGGGCATCAACCCCCACACCGAGCGCAAGCAAAAGCGCCACGCTACCGTGCTGGCCGGTGAGCACACCTTCTGCGCGGTGTTCAAAAAGTGGGTGGCGCATCGCGGGCATGTTCTCAA
>JAISNB010000091.1 GCA_031276435.1 Burkholderiaceae bacterium
CCAAAATGCTGCAAACAGCAGCGCAAGGACTGCGCGACGCGCAAATCGTGGTCGACGCCAGCGCGCTGGAAAAATTTGATTCATCTGCGCTGGCCGTACTGCTTGAATGCCGCCGCGACGGCTTGGCGGTCGGCAAAACCTTTGCCGTGCAGGGCATGCCGCCACGCCTGCGCGACCTGGCCATCCTGTACGGCGTAGCCAGCCTGCTGCCCCCGCCCGCCGCTGCCACTGCTGACAACCCGCATTCGCCCGCATCTGAATGAAAAGGGTTGCCGCGGGTGCTTCTTTTTCAGCAAGCACATGCCGCATGCGGATTGGCGCTGGCCGCCCATCCAATGGTGATGCAGATCGTGGTCGCAATAGCGTAACGCCCGCCCACGACAGCGGAACAATTTGCGCCGCGCCGCCAGTTTGAGGGCGCAAAGACACAGTGTGATGCGGAGCAGGGCAGGGTTTACTGGGGTGGTACCGCGTGCGCGCAACATTTGTTTACAGGGCCGGACTTTGACTGTGTAACATAGCCGCTTATTCCGTGGCAGGCGGGCAGGTTGCCCGATGCACGGTTCTGGCTTTGGTTCCCTTCCAAACTACATGAAGCAATCATCTGTTTTCCCTGTAGAGACGCGGCTGCTGTCGCGGCGCAGCCTGGTGGCCGCGCTGGCGGCGGCTGGCGCGTGCGCGCCTGCGCTGGCGCAGTTCAAGGTGGAGGTGACTGGCGTGGGGTTGCGCCAGTTGCCCGTTGTGGTGCTGGATTTTCGCGGCGAGGCCACGTCGCCCCAAAAGATCAGCGCCATTGTTCGCGCCGATCTGGAGCGATCGGGGCTGTTTCGCCTGATTGGCGCGGGCGGCCAGTCGCTCGATGAGAGTGTGCGCCCCGAGATGTCGCCCTGGCGCGCCCTGAGCGCCGATGCGCTGGCCGCTGGCAGCGTGACACGCCTGGCCGATGGGCGCTATGACGTGCGTTTTCGCTTGTGGGACGTGGTGCGCGATCAGGATTTGGGCGGTCAGGGCTATGTGGTGCCGCAGGGCGATTTGCGGCTGGCCGCGCACAAGATTGCCGATTACATCTACGAAAAGCTGACGGGCGAGAAGGGCGTTTTTTCGACCCGCATTGCCTACGTGGGCAAGGCGGGTCGGCGTTACACGCTTTGGGTGGCCGATTCTGATGGCGAGAACGCGCAATCGGCGCTGAGCAGTCCGGAGCCGATCATTTCGCCAGACTGGTCGCCTGCCGGAACGCACTTGGCGTATGTGTCTTTCGAGTCGCGCAAGCCCGTGGTTTATGTGCACGAGGTGGGCACTGGCCGCCGCCGCCTGCTGGCCAACTTCAAGGGTTCCAACAGCGCGCCAGCCTGGGCGCCCGATGGCCGCAGCCTGGCGGTAACGCTCTCGCGCGACGGCGGCTCGCAACTGTATTTGATCAGCGCCAGCGGGGGCGAGCCGCGCCGCCTGACGCAGTCGCAAGGCATCGATACCGAGCCGGTTTTTTCAGCCGACGGACGCAGCATTTACTTTGTCAGCGACCGTGGCGGCGCGCCGCAAATTTACCGCATGCCCGCCTCGGGCGGGCAGCCGCAGCGCGTGACTTTTGCCAGCAACTACAGCGTATCGCCCGCGGTCAGTCCGGACGGGCGCTGGCTGGCGTACATCTCGCGCGTGGGCGGCGGCGCTTACCGGCTGCACTTGCAAGACCTGCTCAGTGGCGAGGTGCGCACACTCACCGACACCGCCGCGGACGAAAGCCCGAGCTTTGCGCCCAACAGCAAATTGCTGATGTATTCCACATCACAGGATGGCCGCGACGTGCTGATGACCAGCACGCTGGACGGCAGCATCAAAGCGCGGCTGGCAGGCGCCAGCGGCGAGATTCGCGAACCCGCCTGGGCGCCGTTCCAGCGTTAGGCTGGACACGCGCGCGTCGGGTATTTATGTCAGACAGAGAAACCTTTCGGAAACTCACAGGAGAGTAATCATGATGAAGCGTTATTTGATCGCCGCCAGCCTGGCGGCACTTTTGGCCGGTTGCGGCTCCAGCGTCAAGCTGGACGACACGCAGGGCGGCAGCACGACCAATGTGGGCGTCAACGATGGCGAGAGCGCGGTTACGGGCGTTCAGGCCACCGATGCCAATGCCGACGGCATCGGGCCGGTGGGCGTAGGCAAGATCGTGTACTTTGATTTCGACAGTTTCGTGGTCAAGCCCGAATACCAGTCCGTGGTGGAGGGGCAGGCAAAATACCTGGCCGCCAACCGGGGCAGCCACGTCATGCTCGAAGGCCACACCGACGCGCGCGGCAGCAGCGAATACAACCTGGCCCTGGGCCAAAAGCGCGCCGAAGCCGTGCGCCGCGCGCTGAACATACTCGGCGTTGGCGACACGCAGCTTGAAGCCATCAGCTACGGCAAGGAAAAACCTGCCGCCCATGGCACCACCGAAGACGACTACGCGCAAAACCGCCGCGTTGAATTCAGCTATCGCCGATGAGCACGCAGACGCTGCATCACTTTGCGTCCGCGCTGCTGCGGGCCTGCGTGCTGGTGGCCGCCGCCACGGCCAGCCTGGGTGCACAGGCGGCGCTGTTTGGCGACGACGAGGCGCGCCGCGCCATTCTTGAACTGCGCCAGCGCATGGATACGGCCATCACCGCGCAGAACAAGCTGGTCGAGGACAACGCGCAAATGCGCCGCAACATGCTCGATTTGCAGCAGCAAATCGAACTGCTCAAGGCCGAACTGGCAAACGCGCGCGGCGAGCAAGAGCAACTGACCCGCAATCTGGACTTGCAAAAGTCCCAGGGCGAGTCCTTGCAAACGCTGGACGAGCGCGTGCGCCGCCTTGAAACCGCGGCGGGCATCAGCAGCACCGACACCGGCAGCGGCGGCGACGCACTGGCTGGCGACGGCAGCGACAAACGCGACTATGACGCCGCGCTGGACATCTTTCGCTCTGGCGACTACGTGGCCGCGCAAAACAGCTTTGCCGCCTTCGTCAAGCGTTATCCGCGCAGCAGCTACGCGCCATCGGCGCTGTTCTGGCTGGGCAACGCGCAATATGCGACGCGCAACTACAGAGAGGCGATCATCAACTTTCGCTCCCTGCTGACCGCCGCGCCCGCGCACGCCAAAGCGCCTGAAGCCCTGCTGTCCATCGCCAACTGCCAGATCGAACTCAAGGACACCAAGGCCGCGCGCGCCACGCTGGAGGCGCTGATCAAAAGCTACCCGCAGTCCGAAGCCGCGCACGCTGGCCGCGACCGCCTCGCGCGCCTGCGCTAAGAGGTGCGCGGTTACGATTTTTTCTGAGTAAAAGCCCCAGGAATGCAAAGTGGATGATCAGCGCAGCGCTGTACAGAAAGAGTAAGCGCGTGCCACTGCTGCCCCCGTGCCAAATGCCAAAACCGTCTACCAAGAACGGGCGTGCGCGGCTGGGGTAATGAGCAAGGCCCCCTCAAGGCCATCCTGTTCGTGTTGCGCACAGGCGTTTCCTGGGAGGATATGCCTCAAGAAACGGGCTTGGGCAGCGGCATGACTTTCTGGAGGCGGCTGCGCAATTGCAAGCCACAGGAGCGTGGCACTGTCTGCGTCTGACGGTGCTGTCCGAACTGCGTGGCGCTGAAAAACTGGAGTTCAGCCGCGCGTCAGCATGGATGGGGCCAGCGTTCCCGGCCCTCGGGAGCATAGGGGTATCTACACAGCAGGCTCTGGGAGCGTGGGCATTCTGCCCGCTGGTTTCTCTCGTGCGCTTCCCCGCGCGGGTGCGTAGGGGCGGGTTTCAAACCCGCCCCTACAGAAAGATAGTGCTTGCCGCCTGCGACAACCAACCCCTGCGGGCCGGGTGTGCATGTACCCCAGGAAAACGGCGTCCCCGCGCAAACGCCGTATGGATTGCCACGGGCCTGCGGCCCTCGCAATGACGAGCGTTTTGGGGTTTACGGAAAAAATCACTGCCCGCTTTCCCGAACCCTTCCCCCACTGTGTAGATACCTATGCCTCGGGAGCGCGTGCACAAGCGCCAGCCTCACGGACCAGGGCACACTCGGCAGCAAGCGCCACGCATCACGGACCGCCAGGGCATCCCGCTGATCTTCTGTGTCACTGACCTGACGTCAACCGCCACGATTCGGCAGTCTCCCAGGTTGGGGCGCCCCGCCGCTTGCCGCGCACGTCTTTGCGAAATCCTTACGAATGATTTTCGATGTCTCAACCCACCGATTGCTTTTCTTCACATCTAATAAGAATCAGTCGTACTTGTTCGCCTCGCATTCAGGTCTTTGGCCTCTGCCGATCATCCGATGAAGACAGGCCTCTGGATGAATCTGGACTCGGCTCGAAAGCGGATTGGCTGCTAGCCACCAGTTGACGGTCGGCCTCTTTGCCGACACGTATAGCCATGCATCAATCGATCACAGGACGATCAGATCACTCATCATCAAGAAAGGATTAATGCATGTTCAAGAAGACGCTTCTTTGCTCTGCCGTTTTGTCTGCCACGGTCGGCGCCCACGCTCAGCAGGCACCCAATGAAGACAACGCCCAGACGCTGCCATCTGTCAGCGTCCACGGCAGGCGTGTGGTGGATGCGGAAAGCGACGGCATTCCGTCGTACAAAGCCGATGCCTCTACGGTCGGCACCAAGACGGCAACGCCGATGAAAGAGATTCCCCAATCGATCAGCGTCATCACCCAGGAGCGCATCCGCGACCAGAACCTGCGCACCAACCAGGACGTTTTGCAGCAAGTGCCAAGCGTGGGCAATGCCCAGAATCCCGAAGGCTTCATCTCCATTCGCGGCTTTTCGGCCCAGACACTGGTCAACGGTGTGCCCGCTGGCGGCCTGGTTGGCCGCACGCAAGCCGATATCGCCGTATTCGATCGCGTCGAGGTGCTCAAAGGCCCCGCTGGCCTGATGGCGGGATCAGGCTCGCCAGGTGGTGCCATCAACTATGAGTTCAAGAAGCCGCGCCGGGAGTTCCGTGTTGAAGGCACACTCGGCATTGGCAGCGACAAGGCACGCAATGCCGGGGTGGACATCACAGGGCCGATCAATGCCGATGGCAGCCTGCGTGCCCGAGGCGTGCTGTTCCAGGACAAGCGCGATGAATTCGTCGATGTCGAGAAGCGCCAGCGCACGTCGTTGTATGGCGTGCTCGAATACGACTTCACCTCTGCGACCACCGCCTCCCTGGGCTACTACCAGATGCGCAACAAAGGCGTGCAGAGTTTCCGCCAGGGTCTGCCAGCCTACACCGACGGCAGTCTGCTCTGGGATGTCGATCGGCGAACTTCGCTGACCCAGGACTGGAGCGACTGGCGCTTCAAGGCCAGTTGGCTGCTGGTCGATTTGACGCACCAGTTCAACGACGACTGGTCCGCAAAGCTCTCCTATCGCCAGGGCAAGTCGGCGACGCCATCGTGGTACTCGTATCCCGGCAGCGACTACTACGGCAGCTCGTGCGCGCTGCCACCGTTCAGTGGTGTCGTGAAAGGCGACCCCAATGGCGGCAAGCAGTGCTTTACCACCTCTTATTACGACGACATCAACGAATACAAGAACTTCGACGTCTTCGTGGCTGGCAAACTGCCGTTGCTCGGCTACAAGCACGATGTCGTGCTGGGATTCAATTCAGAGCGCGACAGCTTCCTGCGCGCGCCGTTCGCGACGGCTGGCGGACAGTACGACTTCGTGAACGACGTGTTCAACCCCAATCCCCACGTCATCGACCGGCCACCCATGCCGCCCATCGCGTATGGCGATCCGAGCATCACCCGCACGCATGGCTTCTACCTGCGCTCTACGCTGCAACTGACCGACTGGCTCAAGGCGCCGCTGGGCGGGCGTCTGACCTGGGTCAAACAGAGCGACGGTGAGGAATCGGCCAAACGCGAGTTCACGCCGTATGCTGGCCTGGTGGCCGAATTCAACAAGAACGTGTCGGTCTACGCAAGCTACACCGAGATCTTCAGCCCGAGCACGTACGCGCGCGCCTTCGACCCCGCGAACCCCGCGGGCCAGGGCACGCGCCTGCCTCACCAGAAGGGCAAGCAATACGAGATCGGCGTCAAGAGTTCGTGGCTGGACAACCGGCTGTTTGCCTCCGCGGCGATCTACAACCTGACGCTGGACAACACCACGCGCAGCGACCCCGATCACCCCGGCTTCTCGATTCCGACCGGTCAGCAGCGCACGCGCGGCTTCGAGTTCGACGTGAATGGCGAGGTCCAGCCTGGATGGAATGTTGGATTGGCCTACGCCCGCATGGACGCCAAGTACACCAAGAGCGACTCCGGACAAGGCCAGCGCGTGTCCAACACGCCGCGCGATGCCATCAATCTCTATACGAACTACCGATTTCCTCAAGAAGGCTTGAAGGGACTCTCGGTGGGCGGCGGGCTGCGCCACGTAGGCTCGATCCTGGGCGATGTGCCGGGCGGGCGCGGCGGCACCGGCCCGCGCCTGAAGGCCCCAAGTCATACGACGGTCTCGCTGCGCGCGGCCTACCAAATCACGCCAGGCGCGCAACTGGCCATCAACATCGACAATCTGTTCGACAAGAGATATTGGCAAGGCTTGGGTTCTGTCACTGGTGGCAACTACTACGGCGCGCCACGCAGCGTCATGGCAACGCTGCGGGTGGAATACTGAAAGGGGGCGGCTGGCTGCGCGCCAGCCCGCAACTGAAGGCCCAACAATCTGATGAGCACCAACCAGCATTCGCGCGGCCAGCACCCCGCACCAAGTCCTGGCACGCGAGCGCGAAGGCCCGCGTGGAGTTTCAGGGCGCGCATCAATGCGGAGGCGGAAGTCCCCATCTTCTGGTGGCTGCGCGAGGCACGCTTGCGGCCTACCGTCGCGCGCATCAGCGCGCTGCAAGTGATGCGATTGGCTGGCGGTGACGGTCTCACAGTCGAACAGGTCTATCGCCAGTTGCACTTGCGCGGCACGCCCACCAGCCTCGCCACCGTCTACCGGATCATGCACGAACTCGAATCTGCGGGCTTGCTGCGGCGTGAACCGAGCGACGCGCGCAAGGCACTCTACCGCCTGCCTCTCTCTGATCCAGAAGCGGCTGGGCTGCGGGTGATTTGCCCAGTCACAGGGGACGCCATTCCGCTCGACGAGCCGCAACTGCACAGGTACCTTCTGGCCGCTGCCGCGCAGGTGGGAATCGATCTGCGCGGCCAACCGCTCGCCATCCAACTGGCGCAAGCGCGTCGCGCCGCTCCTAGCTCGCCGGATCCATGAGCTTCGGGTCGATCCGCGCGAGCGGCAGGGCAATCTGAACGAGCAGGCCGCCTCCGGCCCGGTTGCCCACGGTAATTGTTCCATGGTGGCTCTGGATGGCGCGGCGAGCAATCGCCAGGCCCAGGCCATAGCCCTCGGTGAATTCGCCGCCGGGTACGCGCACGAAAGGCTCCAGCACGTGTTCCAACTGATTCTCCGGAATCCCTGGCCCGCGGTCTCCAATACGCACAATTGCCTCGTGCTCCCCCGCCAACCTCCCGTCGGTGAGATGGACCTCAACGGCTTGTCCCTGCGGGGAAAATTGCAGGGCATTGCGCAGAATGTTTTCCAGCGCACGGCGTATCAGCTCGGCACTGCCCTGCAGCAAGACCTGCCGTTGCGGGTCGTCGATCCGCAACTGGATATCGATGCCCTGGCTGCGGGCCTCGAAGCGCGCATCGACCACCAAAGTCTCAAGCAGTACCTTCAGATCGAAATAGGCGTCAATGTCCGCGACGCCGCTCTCATACCGGGACAGCGACAGCAACTCGCCCACGAGTTGGTCCAATCGCGCCACTTCCGACTCGATGCGCCGCAGGGACTCCCGCGGCACGCCACCGGCCTGCCTCACCAGTGCGACGGCAAGTGAAATGCGCGCCAAGGGCGAGCGGAATTCATGGCTGACATCGTGCAGCAATTGGTCGCGCGCCCGCACCAAGTGTTGCAACTGCTCGGCCATGCGGTCGAAGTCCTTGGCCAGATCGGCGATTTCGTCGCGGCGACGGCCCATCACAGGTTGCAGCCGGGTGTCGAGACGCCCGTTGGCCAAGTCATGGAAGCCTTCCCTCAAGGACAGCATGGGACGCGTCAGATACCACGCCAGCGCCGCGCTGAACAAAAGCCCGCCGAGCATCGACGGGATCGCCCAGTCCAGCGGAATCTGAAAGAAGTAGCGCCAATGCCAATCCGGCTTTTTGCCGGGAAGCCGGTAACTGACTTGCCATGATGCCCCCTGTGGATCGACCGCCTGTGTCCACAGCACATCGGCGTCGTGTGATCGTGGCGTTGCGGGGCCATCCTCAACGACCGACAGGCGGTTCCATTCCGACTCCGGCCAATTGCGCACAACCTCCCGGTAACGCTCCAGACCGCCTGTCTCCAGCGCCAGCCGGGCGGCCGACAGGTGGATCGGCGCCACGGACTCTGCGACCGAACGGGTGTGGGACGTGGTGTCGCCCCACAGAAGATAGAACACCGCCCAGACCAGTTGAATGATGACGAAACTTGTGATCGTGAAACCAGCGAGGATTTTCCAGATCAGACGCAGTTTCATTCGTCGTCCTTGAGCCGGTAGCCGATGCCGCGCACCGTCTCGATCTCGATTGCCGCCGCGCCGACATTGGCGAGCTTCTGGCGGATGTTGCTGATGTGCACATCCAGGCTGCGGTCATACGGTTCGCGTCGGCGCTCCAGTGCCTCACGGTACAGGTCATCCTTGGATTTGACCAGACCGCGCGCCCGGATCAGCACCTCCAGCACATTGAACTCCGAGACGGTCAACTCGACAGACTCGGCCTGCCAGAGAACCTTGCGCTTGCCGGGCAGAAGTTCCAGCCCTCCGAGCACAAATCGCTCGTTGGTTTCAACGCGATTGACGGAAGGGCGACGGCGCAAGACGGCGCGGATGCGCGCCAACAGCTCGCGCAGGTCACAGGGCTTGGGCACATAGTCGTCCGCGCCCATCTCCAGACCAATGACCCGATCCAGATTATCGCCACGGGCAGTGAGCATGATGATCGGCACATCGCTTTGGCGGCGGATTTCGCGCAGCGCATCGATGCCATTCATGCCCGGCATCATGATGTCCAGAATCACCACGTCGTACAGATCCGCCAAGGCCGCTTCGACGCCCTCGCGCCCATTGCGCACGACCTTGGTGGCAAAGCCTTCGACGGACAAATAGGTCGAGAGCATCTCGCCCAGGGCAGCGTCGTCGTCCACCAGCAATATTCGCAAGCCGCTCTCCAGTGTTGTGATCTTCAAAGTCTAGCGCCGTCTTGTCTTCGCGGCATCCATGTTTACGGATTCTTGACGATTACTTTTGCATCCCTTGCCACACCCTTGCCGTGATTTCGGATGCAATGTCCGGACACCTTGCTTTTCGACGGTCTCCGGCATTCGATGAAACCACCTTCTCTCAAATCCGTGACATTGGCGGCGGGCCTGATCCTGGCGCTGGGCTGCGCCGGATACCTGGCCATCGGCCAGCATGGCCCGGGCATTCCTGCATACATCACGGCACGTGCCGCCGTTCAGGACATCGAGCGCGCGGTTCTGGCCAGCGCCGTGCTGGAGCCAGCCAGACTGGTCACGGTCGGCGCGCGCGCATCCGGCCAAGTGGTCAAGCTGCACGTGGCGCTGGGCGACACCGTAAAGGCCGGTCAGTTGATCGCCGAGATCGATTCGCAGCCCCAGCGCAACGCGCTCAACAACGCACAGGCCGCGCTGGACAGTGTGAAAGCGCAGCGCGCGGCCCGCCAGGTCAACCTCCAACAAGCCGGGCGTGTGCTTGTGCGCCAGGACAACCTGCTGCGCCTGGACGCAACTTCACGCGACACTTACGAAACCGCGCTTGCCAACCGCGACGCGCTGGTGGCCGAAATTGCCGCGCTCGACGCGCAGATCCGCCAGCAGGCCGCCGCCGTGGAGACCGCGCGCACCGACCTGGGTTACACGCGCATCGTCGCGCCAATTGCAGGTACCGTAATCGCCGTGCTGACCGAGGAAGGGCGCACCGTCAACGCCTTCCAGTCGGCACCGGCCATTGTCATGTTGGCCCAGTTGACCGTGATGAAAGTGAAGGCCGAAATATCGGAAGCCGACGTCATCCGCGTGCGGCCGGGTCAGAAGGCGTACTTCACCATCCTGGGCGACACCGCCAGGCGCTACTACGCCACGCTCCAGACGGTGGAGCCAGCACCCACATCCATCGTCAGCAAGGCCGAACAAGTCGGCATCTCCGGCGCCAGCCAGGGTTCGGCCGCCACCAAGACAGCGATCTACTACAACGGCTCGTTCGAGATGCCCAACCCCGACGGCGTACTGCGCCCCATGATGACGGCGCAGGTCCATATCGTGCAGGACGAGGCAAAGCAAGTCGTCACCATACCCGTGACGGCACTGGGCGAGCGGCAGGCCGACGGCAGCCAGGAGGTTCGCGTCGTTGGCGAAGATGGCCGCGCGTTGCCGCGCCGGATCCAGACCGGACTCAACAACGGCGTGCTGGTCCAGGTACTGTCGGGTCTTGCGGCTGGCGATCGCGTGGTGATCGGCGACGCCTCGCAAGCCGTGCCGGGCGGCGAGAATTGGGGGCGTTGAGATGGCCTCACCACTGATTGCGCTGGAAGGTGTCTGGCGCGAGTTCGCCAGTGGCGAGCAGACCGTCGCGGCGCTGCGCGACGTATCGCTGGCGATCGGGGCCGGGGAGATGGTGGCCATTGTCGGCGCCTCTGGCTCCGGAAAATCGACGCTGATGAACCTGCTGGGCTGCCTGGATCGTCCCAGCCGGGGCGACTACCGCTTCTCCGGCCGCCCGGTGCGCGAGCTAGATCACGAAGAACTGGCGCGGCTGCGCCGCGAGCATTTCGGCTTCATTTTCCAGCGCTATCAGCTCCTGCCGGACCTGACGGCGCGGGCCAACGTCGAGGTACCGGCCCTGTACGCCGGTATGCTGGCGCCGCAACGGCGGCTGCGTGCCGAGGCACTGCTTGACCAGATCGGGCTGGCGGCGCGTGGGCGGCACAGGCCGGGCCAGCTCTCGGGCGGGCAGCAGCAGCGTGTATCGATTGCGCGGGCGCTCATGAACGGCGGCGAGGTGATCCTGGCCGACGAGCCGACCGGTGCGCTGGACAGCAAGAGCGGCGAGGAGGTGATGGACATCCTGCGCGCGCTGCACCGCGCGGGACACACCATCATCCTGGTCACGCACGACATGAAGGTGGCAGGCCACGCCGACCGCATCATCGAACTGGCCGACGGGCGGATCGTCGCCGACCGCCAGATAACGGCTCGCGCGCCGGACAATGCGCCGCCGCGGATAGCAACCGTGGCTTTCACCGGCGCGCGACGGACGCGCTGGTCGCCGCGCGCTCAGCGGGAACGACTGGAAGAAGCATTGCGCATGGCGCTGCGGGTCATGGCCGTGCATCCGTTGCGCGCCTTCCTGACCATGCTGGGCATCATGATCGGTATCGCCTCCGTGGTGCTCATGGTAGGCGTCGGCGAGGGCGCCAGGCACAAAGTGCTGGCCGGGGTCAGCCAGTTGGGCACGCACACCATCGAGCTGTGGGCCGGGGGCGGCTGGGGTGACCCGGATGCCGAGCGCAAAAGGGGCCTGGAGGTCGGCGACGCCGAAGCGCTCGCGCGCGAGCACTATCTGGCAGGCGCGTCGCCAGTGATACAAACCTCTGTGCAGGCGCGCCACGGTGCCATCGCCGCGACGGCCAGCGTCACGGGCGTCAATGAGCGGTACCCGGACATCCTTGGATTGCGGCTGGCCGCGGGCACCTGGTTCGACGCCGACGCGCTGGCGCATCGCGCGCAAGACGTGGTGATCGATCCCGCCGCGCGCCGGACGCTGTTTCCGCACAGTGATCCAATCGGCCAGATCATCATGCTGGGCGGCGTGCCCGCGCGCGTGGTGGGCGTGGTGGCGCCCAGCGCCTCGCTCAACCGCTGGCCGGGCGGGCAGAACGTGAGCATCTTCGCGCCCCACACGATGGTCTCGGACCGCCTCACCGGCAAGACGCGCCTGGACAGCATCATCGTGCGCGTGGCCAATCACGCGCCGCCCGCGGCCGCCGAGCACGCCATGATGCGGCTACTGGCCCTGCGCCGGGGCAATTCGGAAGTCTTTGTGCAAAACGCCGACGGCGTGCGCAAAACGCTCGAAGCCACCTCGTCGACCATGACGTTGCTGATTACGTCGATTGCCGTCATCGCTCTGATCGTGGGTGGCATCGGCGTGATGAACATCATGCTGGTGAGCGTGACCGAACGCACGCGCGAGATCGGTGTGCGCATGGCAATCGGCGCGCGGCGCGGCGACATCCTGCGCCAGTTCCTCGTCGAAGCCGTTCTTGTGTGCCTGGTCGGGGGACTGACTGGCATCGCGCTGGCCTGGGCCACTGGCGCGGTACTGCCCTGGCTTGCACCTACGATCAAGGTGATCCACAGCCCGAACGCCATCGCCGCCACGTTCGTTTTCGCCTGCCTCACCGGCATCCTGTTTGGCTACCTGCCAGCGCGCAACGCGGCGCGCCTGGATCCCGTCGCGGCCCTGTCCAGCGAATGAGCATGAAAACCTCTCCCTCTTCCCGATTGCTCCGTGTCGTGTGCGCCCTGGCCGGTGGCGTTGCGCTGTGCTGCGTGACGGGCTGCGCGGTGCGGACACCTTTCGTATCGCCTGCCAGCCATTTGCCCGACACCTGGACGAATGGCGCGATCACGGCCACCGACGGCGGCGGCGGTGCAACCCTCACGCCCGTCGTGCAAGCCCTGCTGTCCCCTGACGCTCGGCTGCGCGGACTACTGGAGCAAGTCGAATCCAGCAACCAGGAGTTCACTGCGAGCGCGCTGAAGCTGCATCGTGCCCAACTGCAATCCGGCCTCGCCGACATCGCCCTCTGGCCGCAGCCGACAGTCGGCGCGAACATGCAGCGCAGTCGGCCACTGGATTCAGGCGCTCCGACAGCCCGCAGCCAGGGCGTCAATATGGCGCTGGCTTACGAAGTGGACCTTTGGAGCCGGCTGGGCAGCGAGCGCGACATGGCGCAGTGGGAAGCCCGCGCGAGCGCTGCGGACCGGCGCAACCTGCGCATCACGCTGTTGGCTACGGCTGCCACGCTCTACTTCCGCCTGGGCCTGATCAACGAGCAAATTCGCGCCAACACGGCCAGTCTGTCCAATGCACGCCGCGTGCTCGAACTGGTGCAGGCGCAGTACACCCATGGCGTGGCCTCCGCGCTCGAATTGGCCGAGGCGCGGCAAGTGGTGCAAAGCGAGCAAGCCAGTGCCGAGCAACTTGTGCAATTGCGGGTGGAAGCGCGCAATGCGCTGGGTGTGCTGGCGGACGGGCGCGACCTATCCGCCTATGAGCCGGACGGCCTGCCGGAGCGCGCTCCTCCCCCGGCGCCAGCAGGCTTGCCAGCGGCTCTGCTGTCGCAGCGGCCAGACCTCCAGGCCGCAGAGCTGCGCCTGCGCCGCAGCCTCGCGGCGGTGGACGCGGCGCGCGCTTCGTTCTACCCAAGCCTGAATCTCACCCTCTCGGGCGGCAGTTCCAGCGAGGATCTGCGCGGCATGCTGTCCAACCCGGTGGGTACACTGGCCGCCAGCCTGGCATTGCCCTTCGTCAATGCGGAGCGGGCACGTCTGAGCACCGCAGTCGCACGCACCGAGTTCGACGAGGCGGTACTGGTGTTCCAGCAGTCACTGTTGACCGCCTTCGCCGAAGTGGACAACGCATTGTCGGCAGGGGTGCAGTTGGCGCGTGAAGGCACGCACCGGCAAGCCACGTTAGCGGACGCCCGCACGGCGGAGCGCCTGTACGAAGCGCGCTACCGCGAGGGTGCCGTGGCACTGCGCGACTGGCTTGCTGCCCAGAACAAGCGTCGGCAAGCCGAGGTGGCGCTTCTGGAGAACCGCCAGGCCCGTCTCGTCAATGCGGTGGCCACATTGAAGGCCCTCGGAATAGCGATGACGATGCCCGTCGGCGAACGCGACTGAGCCGTGTGGCCAACAGGGCCTCGGCG
>JAISNB010000125.1 GCA_031276435.1 Burkholderiaceae bacterium
AGGTTGCTGGCGTGTTGCTCCAAAAGCGCGGCTTCAAGATGGGGCCGCGCCAGCGTGACATCCACGGTGTAGACGGCCAGCAAATCGGCCTTGCGCGCGTCGAAACTGCGCTTGAAAACACCGAGGCTGGCAATGTCTTGCGGTGGCACATCCAGCGCGTGCGCCGCGGCAGCGCGCAGGGCGTCATCGGGCGCATCGGCTTGCGCCAAAGGCAGGCGAATCTCGGAAATCCGGATCATCTTGCGCTCACCCCCGGGGTGCTGGATAGGGGCGCGGGCGCGGCTTGCCTGCCCGCAAACCAGGGTTCTTTGGGACCAGAAAACGCGATGTGCATAAAAAACCTGTTCAATGCCTTTGGGGGATGGCGTTGGCGTGCAACCTGTCAGGGGCGGCGCAAGGTTGCACGGATAGGAAAGGCCGCAGCTTGTACCAATCCAGCATGGCACGCCATGATACGCACACGCGCGCGCCGCCCATGGCGCGGGCTTTGGGACAATGGCGGCATGCAGCAGCAGCAACGACGACTGGATCAGGATTACATGCGCCTGGCGCTGGAGCAGGCCAGCCAAGCGGTGGCGCTCAGCCCGCCCAATCCGGCGGTGGGTTGCGTGCTGGTCGCAGCGGATGGTGCGGTCATCGGCGCGGGCCACACCCAGGCCGTGGGCGGAGCGCACGCCGAAATCATGGCGCTGCGCGACGCAAGCGCGCGCGGCCTGCCGGTGCGCGGCGCAACCGCTTACGTCACGCTGGAGCCGTGCGCGCACCATGGGCGCACGCCTCCGTGCTGCGAGGCGCTGGCCAACGCCGGAATCGCCCGCGTGGTCGCCAGCCTGCAAGACCCCAACCCGCAAGTGGCCGGACGCGGCCTGGCCCATCTGCGCGCGGCGGGCGTGGCCGTGGACGTGGGCCTGTGCGCCGATCAGGCGCGCGAGCTGAACCTGGGCTTTCTCAGCCGCATGCGGCGCGGCAGGCCCTGGGTGCGGCTCAAGGTGGCTTGCTCGCTTGATGGCCGCACGGCCTTGCCCAACGGGGCGAGCCAATGGATCACGGGCGAAGCGGCGCGCGCCGATGGTCACCTCTGGCGCGCCCGCGCCGGAGCCGTGCTCACGGGCATCGGCACCGTGTTGCGCGACAACCCGCGGCTGAATGTGCGCTTGAGGCAGCAGGCCGCCAGGCGCCAGCCCCCGCTGGTGGTGGCAGACAGCCGCTTGCAACTGCCGCAACAGGCCGCGCTGTGGAGCGTGCCGGAGCGCCCGGTCTGGGTCTACACCACGTCGACTGACGCGCGGGCCATCCAGCGCCTTGTCGATCGGGGCGCGCGCGTGGCCGCCTTGCCCAACGCAAACGGACAAGTGGATTTGCCCGCCCTGCTGCGCGATCTGGCCGGGCGCGAAGTCAACGAACTCCACGTGGAAGCGGGCGCGCGGCTCAATGGCGCGCTGCTGCGCGCGGGCCTGGTCGACGAGTTGCTGGTCTATCAAGCGCCGTTGCTCATGGGCGAGGGCGCGGCCATGGCGGCACTGGGGCCTTGGAACGCCATGGCGCAAACACTGCGCTTTGCGTGGCACAGCATGGAGCGCCTGGGCCAGGATGTGCGCTTGCTGGCGCGGCTGACGCCAGCCGATTCGCTTTGAGAGCCAGCCCCCCTGTGCCTTTTTGAAATCGCGCAAACCGCCTTGTCCGGATAAACCGCAAGGCACAAAACGCGGCCCGGCTGGACGGCCCGGTAAAGCCCCCTGCAACAGCAACGCCGCAAAGCGCCCGGCACAGGGCGTGTGCCCTTCGTGTGCCAGAATGAAATCGCGCCAATGACCTGCGCGGCGCCTATCCGCTCCGCACGCGCGGGCGCAAAGCCCAAGCGGTGCGCTACAGACAGGCAAGCTGAACCCGTTTCGATTGCGCTCCAACGCAATCACCAAAAAACATCGAACCGGCTCCAGGCGGCGCGCGCAGCCATGCCGCACCCAAGGGGATACGCGCGATTCAGGCACGCCGCCTTCAGCGCGCGTCTTTTTTATCGGCCTTCTTGCCGTCGGCCTGGCTGTCCGCACACTTGGCGATTTGCATCGACAAATCGAACAGCCGTGTCTTGCTGGCGTAGTGCCGGTCAAGCCGCCACTCCTCCAGAATCTGGAGCGCCAGACGGAAACGCTCGTAACCCAGTTCGTAAATCTCGGCAATCTGGAACGGCCCCTCCGACTCCAGCGCCAGCACCAGCTTGGCCAGCGTCTTGGCATCGGGCTGATCGGGCTTGCGTTCGATGTATTTCCGGGCTTCTTTGATGGCTCGCATGGGATGACACTTCTTTGCAGAAATTGCGCGCACTGCCGCGCGACCATGAGCCGCGCTTGTGCGCAAACAAGGGCTGCTCCAACTCCTTTGAACAACCCCACAGACCTCCATGCTAGCCAAAGAACGCCAGGAAATCTAGCGCGTCATCGTGCTGTAACAGTGGTGTCACAAAACCAGCAAAAAAACCGCTGCGGAAAAGTGGCAGATCGGTGGCAAAACGCTTTCTGACGCAGGCCGGTTTTTCAACCCTGGGCAAAGGCTGGCGCGCACGGGCGCGTGGCATTGATAATCCCGATTCGCGTGGAGATCGGACGCACGGCGTGTGCCCGATTTGATGATGAGGTAAACCATGACCCTGATTGGAAGCAAGCGCGATGAGCCGGAGCATTCGCGCTCGCGCGAGGTTGCGCGCAACCACGGGCAACTGCTCGGGCGCTTCGATGCGTTGCTGCCCTGTCTCTACATCGAACGGCACGGCGTGTTGGATTACGACTCGCGCGAGCTGGAAGCGGACGCGGTTGCGGGGCTGTTCGCCATTGACGCGCGCGCGGATGAGGATCGCCCGCTTCGTGTTGGCCTGATCCTGCCCTTGCGCCTGTGCCGTGACGAGAAGGCGCGCGCGGCGCTTGAAGGAATCCCCGCGCTGATCGGTAACTCGCAAACCACGATGTCGGACAGGCGGCGCGCGGTGCAGGCCAGGCTCGATGAAGCATTTGGCGACGACCTGCTGATTGACGACACGGAAAGTCTGGACGGGTTCTTCGCGCTGCATCCCGGTCCCGGCCTGTTCCACCGGCTGTGCGAGTCGTTCGACTATGTTACCGGCGTGATCGACAACCCGGCGGATAGGGTTCGTATTACCGGCACGGCACGCTTTCACTGGCGCAGCCATGACGAACTGATGGAGCGGTTTCACGGCCCGTTCGAAATGGATTGGTTTGGCACACGGCCGTTGGCAACACGGAGTCGTTCTTTTTCTACAGGATCGACTGCTGGGCGCGCGCGGGCTTGTGCCGTCCCATCGAGGAACCGTCCGAATGGTGTGTGATCCATCCCGATGTGCCCGACACCAGGCTTGGCATCCGGCTGGAGATGGATACGTATGGATGGGCCAGGCTGCATTTCACCTTTGATTCGGTAACGGTCACGATTCGCCTGTCCGAAGTATTCGATCCGTTCGGCACGCTGGTCGCCTGGGGTCGCGAAATCGACGAAGGCGATCTGCCGATCCAGATGGAGATCGAGGAGGAGGAGGGACCAGTGGCCGTTCTGACCGCGCTGAGCACCGACGATCCGGCGCGCGTTCTGCTGCGTATTCACGGGCACAACAGGGTCCTGCTAGGCATCATGCCGCGCGCTGCGCTGGCGTCTGCGCTCAGGGCCGAGTTGCGCCGCTTCTTCACGACAGAGTTCGATCCGTGGCATTGGGATTGGTTTGGCCACAAAAGCTTCTCGACCACAGAGCGCGTGCTGAACCATCCGTGGCTTGCAGCGGCGAAGTGACAACACACAAGGCCGCGATGCGTCAACGCTACTTCCCCATCGAACCGAAATACGCCGATCCGGATACGTTCTGCTGCTTCACGGTCGGCAGCGACCGGGTGCGCACCTCCGTCCAGATTGACGCCAATCTGTGGATGCTTGGGGAGGTGGCTGCGGCGCTGGCTGCTCCGTCGTTGAAGGAAGGAAGCGCCTGTCATGGCCGAGTACGAGGAGGGTGACGATCTTTTCTATTTCTACCTGACGGCCTTGCCGCACGATATGGCGCTGTGCTGGGTGCAGGACGGGGGCGGGCGGGCAACACAATGTACGGCGCGAATGGCTGGATTGCCAATTGTATGCCCTTCAAGAAAGAATGAGCAGGTGGCGATGGACTTGCCGCCACCGGGCGCGGCTTTGTGCCTGGCCGGACAAGCGCAAGAGGAATGTGGAACGTCGCCTAATCCCTGAACAGCGCGCGCGCTTGCCCCAGTGTTTCGGCCAGGCGGGCGACGTGTTTGGTCATCCGCTCCAGCCAGCGTTGGGCTGTCAGCAGCTCCAGCGCTGCCGCAGGCGTGATTTGGTAGCTGGCGGCTTCTTCCACCACCGCGCGGCGCGCAGCGGTTTGGTGTTCGTGCACCCACTGGCTGACCAGGCGCAGGTCTTCGATCACATCCTGGCGCACCACCAGGCT
>JAISNB010000196.1 GCA_031276435.1 Burkholderiaceae bacterium
CCCAAACGAGAGTCGCTGGCTTGCGTGCGCGCTGCGCTGGCGAGCCAGCGCGCCAACCCGTCACCCAAAAAAAGCGGAACAAGCTCTAGAATGGCCCACGCACCATGAGCCTGCTTCTCATCACCTTGCCACCGTCTGCGTCCGGCCCATACCCGTGGGTCACATCGGTTGACGGCCAGCGCGTCAGCGCGCACGGCGTGGCCGCGCCCGCGCTGCTGCCTGCTGCCGGTCGCGGCGTGGAAGTGCTCGCCCTGGTCGCAGCGGCCCAACTGTCCTGGCACCGCATCAGCCTGCCCAAAAACCTGGGCCGCCAATCGGCGCGCCTGCGCGCCGCGCTCACCGGCCTGCTGGAAGAACAACTGCTGGACGATCCCGACGCGCTGCACTTTGCGCTTGGCCCCGCCATCCCCGGCACGGCGCAACGCTGGGTTGCCGTCTGCCATCGCGCCTGGCTGGCCGCGCACTTGCAGGCGCTGGAAGCCGCCGGGCGCGGCGTCAGCCGCGTGGTGCCCGAGCTAACCCCCGCAGCAGCGGCGGCAGCCCCGGCAACCGACGGTGATGGCGGCGCGGCAGCGGCCAGCAGCTTCACACTCACCCTGGTGGGCGAGCCAGACCACGGCCAAATCCTGCTCACCGGCGCGGCCATCTCTGGCGGCGTCCAGGTCTTGCCCTTGAGCCACGCCAGCCTGCCCCTGCTGCCCGCTGGCGCGCTCCATGGCGATGCCGCCACCGCTCCCGCTGAAACCCGCTTTACCGTGTACGCAGAACCCGCCGTCGCGCAAGCGGGCGAACAACTGCTGCGCCACCCCGTGCGCCTGCAATCGGCTGCCGAGCGCGCACTGGCGGCCAGCCGCACCGACTGGGACCTGGCCCAACTCGAATTCGCGCAAAGCGGCCACGCGCGTTCGGCGCGCCGCCTGGCATCGCTCTGGCGCGAAATGCGCCATGCCCCGCAATGGCGCGCTGCCCGCGTCGGCCTGCTGCTGCTGGCGGCCATCAACCTGGCCGGACTCAACCTCTGGGCCTGGCAAACCCGCGCCGACCTGCGCCAGCGCCAGACGCAAATCAACCACCTGCTCCAGGACACCTTCCCCAGCGTCAAACTGGTGGTCGACGCGCCGCTGCAAATGGAGCGCCAGGTCGCCGCCCTGCGCCAGGCCACGGGCGCCGCCTCGCCCGGCGATCTGGAGGCGCTGCTGGCCGCCCTGGGCACAGTCACCGGCGGCGCCGACAACGCGCCCGCCGCCATCGAATACGCCTCGGGCCAAATGCAGGCCCGGGGCGTGCGCGCATCGGCCAGCGCGCTGGCCGAATGGAACGCCCGTCTGGCGCCTCTGGGCTACCGCCTCACGGCGGAAGAAAACGGCGTGCGCCTGCAAGCGGAGGCCGCGCCATAAACTGACCAATTGCCAACACCACCCCGCGCGCGCGGGCCGACACGCGCAACAAACAATGCAATCATCAACTGTCTTCAACCTGTTTCAAAGGAGCATCCCGTGGACTATATACAAAAGTATTTCATCAACATCTTCACCAGCCATTACGTCGATTTTGAAGGCCGGGCCAGCCGGAGCGAATACTGGTTCTTTGTGCTGTTTGCCAACCTGGCATTCCTCATAATATTCATCGTGGACCTCTTGCTTTTCAAGATTGTCGGACTTCCTTTCGTACTGACCCTCCTGTTTATTTTGGCCAGCATTTTGCCAGGATTTGCAGTTTCAGTCAGGAGACTGCATGACATAGGCCAAAGCGGCTGGATGTTGCTGATCAACCTCATTCCTTTTATCGGTGGCATCATTTTTCTTGTACTCACTGTCCTGGACAGCGAAGCGGGCAGCAACAAGTACGGCCCAAACCCCAAGGAAAACGACACGAACGATGATTGACCCGAAACCCGGCGTGCCGGGTTTTCCTTGAAGGAGCAGCACGTGGACTATTTTACAAAATATTACATAGATACCATCATCCATCACTACGCCGACTTCAAGGGCCGGGCTAGCCGGAGCGCGTTCTGGTTTTTCATGTTGTTTGACATCATAATATCCGTCATCATGGCAACGGTGGATGGCTTGATTGGGGAAATTGCGGGGATTTATTTTTTTGGCTCCATATATGTTCTGGCCACCTTTTTGCCGACATTCGCCATCGCGGCCAGGAGAATGCACGACATAGGCCACAGCGGCTGGTGGGCATTCATGCTCCTTGTCGTTCCGTGCCTTCTCACGCCCGTTCCATTGCTGGCAGAAAACATTATCGGATTCATGATTTTGTTCATTCCCATCGGAATTATTTTTGTCATTGGGATCATCACCTTTATCGTACTTGCCGTCCTGGACAGCGATGAAAGCGGCAACCAGTACGGCCCCAATCCCGGAGAAAGCGGCAGGGCTGCCGCCGTCGCTTGACCGATAATCCTGACCTGACGCGCACGCCGGACAACTTGCATCCAGGAAATGTTTCATGAACATCCTCAGGCATTACACGGACGCCATTTTTTACCATTACGCTGACTTCAAGGGCCGGGCCAGCCGGAGCGCGTACTGGTTTTTCGGGCTGGTTTATCTTGTCCTGGCCATTGCCGCAACCCTGGTCGACATTCTTGTTCTGGGCAACCTGGGCGCGATCATGCAGGGCAGTTGGCTGACCCTGGTCAATGCGTACTGCCTGGTCACCCTTTTGCCGGCACTCGCCATTTCAACCCGGAGGATGCACGACATAGGTCAAAGTGGCTGGCTGCAACTGGTATACATTGTGCCAACACTTGCTTTAATGCTTGCGTTGTATTTTATAATAAGCGTCCGCTTCGATGACCTTGTTTACCTTCTTGTTTTTGTTGTCATTGTATTTTTTGCTTTCATTGCCGGAGCCATTGCTTTTACCGTACTCGCCGCCATGGACAGCCAGAAAGGCCGCAACCAGTACGGCCCCAATCCCAAGGAAAGCGGTGAGGCTGCTTGACCGGCAGCCCCTGCCCTGCGCGCGCCGAACAACTTGCATTCAAGGAATGTTTCATGCGAATCATAAGATATTATACGGACGCCATTCTTCACGCCGATTTCAGAGGTCGGGCCAGCCGGGGCGAATTCTGGTTTTTCAGTCTGGTTTATCTTATTCTGGCCATTGCCGCAGCCCTGGTCGACATTCTTGTTCTGGACAATCTGGACGCGATCATGCAGGGCAGTTGGCTGACCCTGTTCAATGCATATTGGCTGGTCACCCTTTTGCCGGCATTCGCCATTTCAACCCGGAG
>JAISNB010000014.1 GCA_031276435.1 Burkholderiaceae bacterium
GCCAGCGCCAGCGCGACGGCCAGTGCCGCCAGCAACGCGGTTGCGCGCAGTCCTGCCAGTTTGAACCCCTTGCCGTGCCACCGAGTCTGCCGCATTGCCGTATCCACCACTGTTGTGCCATTGCTGATCTGAAACCGCAGTTTAGCGAAAGACAAATAACAGTGCAATATCAACGAGTTAAAAAGACTTCCTCAAGCAGTTTGTCAACTTGGGGCGAGGCAGGCACAGCCCCATGGATCCAGGTGCAGCCCGTTTGCACTGGCCTGGGGGCCGCAAGCCTTGCGCCTGCGGTGGTGATCTTCGGCACGGCGGCAAACCAGGTTTCAGACGCCGCTTTGGGCCACCACCCGGTCGGATTTGTTTTGCAACCGGTTGAGCGCGCTCAGATAGGCCTTGGCCGAGGCGATCACGATGTCGGGGTCGGCGCCCACGCCGTTGACGATGCGGCCCGCGTTTTGCAGGCGCACGGTGACTTCGCCCTGGCTTTCGGTGTTGCCGCTGATGGCGTTGACCGAGTACAGCACCATTTCCGCGCCGCTTCGCGCCTGGGTTTCGATGGCCTTGAGCGAGGCGTCCACGGGGCCGTTGCCTTCCGCCTCGCCACAGACCTGCCGCCCGCCCATGGTGAAGGCCACTTTGGCGCGCGGCATGGCGCCGGTGGCGCTTTGCTGCGACAGCGAGACGAGCGCGTAGAACTCTTTTTCTGGCGTTACGCTTTCGTCGAATACCAGTGCCAGAATGTCCTCGTCGAAGATTTCGCTCTTGCGGTCGGCCAGTTCCTTGAATTTGGCAAAGGCGGCCACCAGTTCGCCCTCTGACTCCAGGGTCACGCCCAATTGCTGCAAGCGTTGCCTGAATGCGTTGCGCCCGCTGAGCTTGCCGAGCACGATTTTGTTGGCGCTCCAGCCCACGTCTTCGGCGCGCATGATTTCGTAGGTGTCGCGCGCCTTGAGCACGCCATCCTGATGGATACCGCTGGCGTGCGCGAAGGCGTTGGCGCCCACCACGGCTTTGTTGGGTTGCACCACAAAGCCGGTGATCTGGCTGACCAGGCGGCTGGCGGGCACGATGTGCTCGGTGGCGATGCCCACGTCAAGTGCGAAGTGGTCGCGGCGCGTTTTGACGGCCATGACCACTTCTTCGAGCGCGCAATTGCCAGCGCGCTCGCCCAGGCCGTTGATGGTGCACTCCACCTGGCGCGCGCCGCCAATTTTCACGCCCGCCAGGCTGTTGGCCACGGCCATGCCCAGGTCGTTGTGGCAGTGCACGCTCCAGATGGCCTTGTCGCTGTTGGGCACGCGCTCGCGCAGCGTTTTGATGAAGTGGCCATACAACTGCGGGATGGCGTAGCCCACGGTGTCGGGCACGTTGATGGTGCGCGCGCCTTCGGCAATGGCCGCCTCCAGCACGCGGCACAGAAAGTCGGTGTCGCTGCGGAAACCGTCCTCGGCGCTGAATTCCACGTCGGCCATCAGGTTGCGGGCCTGCCGCACCGACGCGCGCGTCTGCGCCAGCACTTCGTCGGGTGTCATGCGCAGCTTTTTCTCCATGTGCAGCGCGCTGGTGGCAATGAAGAGGTGGATGCGGCCACTGGCGGCGCCCTTGAGCGCCTCGGCGGCGCGCGCGATGTCGCCCTCGTTGGTGCGCGCCAGCGAGCAAATGGTGCTGTCCCTGATCGCGCTGGCAATGGTTTTGACGCAATCGAAGTCGCCGTTGGAGCTGGCGGCAAAGCCCGCCTCGATCACGTCCACGCGCAGGCGTTCGAGCTGGCGCGCAATGCGCAGCTTTTCGTCCCGGGTCATCGACGCGCCGGGCGATTGCTCGCCATCGCGCAAAGTGGTATCAAAAATGATGAGCTTGTCGGTCATGGTGCTTCCTGTGGTTGGTGGATTTGCGGTGGGTGGATCAACCGGGATTTCCTGCCGCTGCCAGCGCACCACACAACAAAACGGCCCGTTGCTGGTGCATACGGGCCGCTTGAGGATGTTCGAGTTGAAAAACGTTGAACCGCGCCTAGCCCGCCTTTGACAGCAGTAGCGCCAGTAGGGCAAGCGAAACGGCAGCGGCAGCCGAAAACTCGACTGCTGCTACTGCGCGCGTGGCCTTGCGGGCGGCGGGGTGGCGAAACGGATTCATGGCTGCAGACTCTAGCACACTTTGCAAACAGTTCAATGCTTTTTGCCGATTGCGCGCGCTCGGGGGGGTGCGCCGCCGCCGCCCGTGCTGGAGCCAGAGCTTTCAGCGGTGCAAGCCGCGCTCGTCAGGCTCGTCGGTTGACGTGCTCACCAGACTGGCCGGATGCCCCTTGGCGCGCCGCCAAGCGTAGACCACGTAGCCCGAGAGCGCATAGCCCATGAACAGCACCAGCAGCACGGTTGCAGGCTCGATGCTGACAATGGCAATCAGCAGCGCTGCCAGCACCAGCACCACAAAGGGCACGCTGTTGCGCCTGTTGCCCAGGTCTTTGAAGCTGTAATACGGCGCGTTGGTCACCATGCTCAAGCCCGCGAACAGCGTGATGGCGAACATGATCCACGAGAAATCTTCCCGCTCCACGCGCACCCCGCCGGTCAGGGCAATCAGCGCGCGAAACAGCGGCACCTCGTGGCGGGCGCTGACCACGGCGCTGGTCAGCCAGATGAAACCGGCCACCAGTGCCGCCGCCGCTGGCGATGGCAGGCCCTGGAAGTAGCGTTTGTCGATCACGCCCGTATTGATGTTGAAGCGCGCCAGGCGCAGCGCCGCGCAGGCGCAATACACAAAAGCCGCAATCCAGCCCCACCGGCCCAGTGGCTGCAACGCCCATTCGTAGGCAATCAGGGCCGGGGCGGCGCCAAAGCTCACCATGTCGGAGAGCGAATCCATCTGCTCGCCAAACGCGCTTTGCGTGCCCGTCATGCGCGCCACGCGGCCATCCAGGCTGTCGAGCACCATGGCTGCAAAAATGCCCGTGGTGGCCAGATCGAAACGGTTGTTCATCGCCATCACAACGGCGTAAAACCCCCCGAACAGGGCCGCCAGCGTGATGAGATTGGGCAGCACGTAAATGCCCTTGCGCATCCGCCGCATGGGGGGCAAGGCAGGCTTGCCCGAAGCCTCAGGGGAAAGCGGTGTTGTTGGCTGTTGCTGGTTTTCCATTGTCGTCAATTCGTCGAATCGGCCCGCGCCCGCGCAAAACAATAGCTGGCGATGATACCCCGCACACCCCGGGCAGCGCGAGCCGCCCGTTTGCCGCCTGCGGCTTCACAAAACCGGGACGCCGGAAAAAATCTGATCCAGATTTGATGAAGCGCACACCGCCAGCGGCCCGCAACCCCTTGCGCCAAGGGTAAGATAGCGCGCGAAGCCGCAAAAGAGCGAAAAAACCGATCCACACGCGCGCGCGTTTGCGACTCTCACAAACCCCACCGCCACCTTGTTCACTTAACCCGAGAAAGTTCCTTTCATGCAAAACCATTTTCATCACCGTTGGCTCCTTGCCGCCTCTGTAGTCTGCGCCGCGCTGCTTGGCGCCTGCGCGGACACACCGCCCGCCAGCCAGAGCAACCTCTCTGTCACGCAAACCGAACGCGGCGTGCTGATCCGGTCGCAAGACAAAATCCTCTTTGCCATTGGCAAGGCCGACCTGCAACCCCAGGCCCACCAGTATCTGGACGAAGTGGTCAAACTCCTCAACAGCGAAGCCAGCCGCAACGTGCTGATCGAAGGCCACACCGACAACACCGGCGGCGCGGCGCTCAACAAGGAATTGTCCGAACAGCGCGCGCAAGCCGTCAGGCAAGCCCTGGTCGAGCGCGGCGTGGACAAAACCCGCATCACCGCGCGCGGCCTGGGCGAGACCATGCCCATTGCCAGCAACGCCACAGCCGATGGCCGCCAGGCCAACCGCCGCACGGACATCACCATCCTCGGTGCGCGCACTGAAGACCTGCTCAAATAAGCGCCGTCGCAACCCCATCCGCCGCCGCATGCTCCCCGCGCCTGGGACATGCGGCGTTTTTCTGCCTGCTGCCTTGGCCCCCGTGCCGCCCATTGCAATTGCGCGACAGGTGACAAAAACAGGCAACACGCGCGCAAGCGCCAGCGCCCAAAAATCAGCGCGCGCGTGCCGCGCGGCCCCGGCTACAATGCCAGCGGCTTTTGCAAAAGCCAACACCCCGCCAGCAACCCAACGCGCAGCCATCACGGCAACGTGCCGCAACGCGGTTTTGCCAGCCCAAGAAATCGCCCAGGCGGAAACTTCTGGCAACGTCCTGGCATCTGACCCAATCACCTTTGGAGCAACCTCATGAACAACCAGCAGATATTGCAATCGGCGAGCGGTCTGCTCGAATCCGTGCGCGTCATCCGCAACTGGCGGGCCATGGCCTTGCTGGCCGTCACCCTGTTTGCCTCGGCACTCACACTCACCGCCCTGATGGCCACCCAAATCGGGCTGCTCGCCTTTCTGGGCGTCGTACTCGGCACACTGATGCTCTTTTACGGCCTCAACGCCGTCGGCATCCTGCTCATGGCCGACACCCGCCAGGTCAGGCTCAGCCCGCTGGAGGCGCTCATGCAATCGCTTCTGTCCAGCCACCGCGTCATCGGCATCGCCATCTTGGCCGTGCTCGGGCTGCTGGCCCTGCTCGCCGTCGTCGCCATCGCACTCTTCATCTGCAAAATCCCTTTCATCGGGCCTTTGCTGTACGTTTTTGTCCTGCCCGCCAGCGCGCTGGCGCTCGGCGTCGCGATATTCGCGCTGTTCGCCATCTACCTGCCGCTGGCCGCCTGCGCCGTGTGGAATGGCTCCAAAACCCTGCAAGCCATGGGCACCCTGTTTGCCCTGACACGCCAGCGGCTCGTGCAAATCGTCTGCCTGGAACTGCTGCTTGCCATCCTGGTCGGCATCGCGGCCATCATCATCAGCAACATCCTGCTGCCCGGCTACCTCACAACCATCGGCCTGTCCGGCGCCATCCTGGGCGGCAACGCGGCGGCCTTCATGCACCACGGTGGCAGCGGCCTTGGCTTTGCCCCGGCCAACCCTTACATCATCACCGGCGGCGTCGGAACCGCCCTGCTGTTTGCCACGGCATTCGTCACGCCATGGCTCATCACCATCCAGGGCCTTTGCCACATTTACCTCAGAGAACTTGCAAACCTTGACCAAACCCGGGCCGGGCAAGACATTGCCAGCGCCAGCAAAACACTGGGCGGGCTGGCTGAACGCGCGGAAAAACTCGCGGAAACCGCCGCCGCCAAAGCGCGCGAAGCCAGTCTGAACGCCAAAGAAAAAATAGCCAGCGCGCGCAACCCGGCAGCGGCGGCCCCTGACGCAGCCGAAGCGCCCGAAAACGCCCCAACCGCCACCAACCCAGACGCCGACAGCGCCGCTGCAACTGCCGCCGCGCCACCACCCGCGCAAGAAACGCCTGAACAACAGCAAGCGGCCAGGCCCGACAAAAACACGCCTGAGGCTTGAAACACAACAACCCGCTGTCCAAATCCCAGGCTGCGCTCCGATCATCAAAAGCGGCACAATTTTCTGGGCGCGGGCGGCAGGCTTTTGGTCTTGCTTGCAACAAAATATCTCTTGCCCTCTCGCCCCCTTCAGGGGAAGAGGGACGGGGTGAGGGAGATTTTCCGCGCGGCGCATTTAATACTCTTTTCCCTTGCTCCTTGGACAGAAGGTGGCGCGAAGCGCCGGGTGAGGGGACACCATGTAAATTCTCGTCATTGCGAGGAGCGCAGCGACGCGGCAATCTACCATGATGCGGTTTTTGCGCCTGGGTGTTACTGCGCCGCGCTGCTTTGTTGCGCGCTTGTCGTGCGCGGCCCATGCAAAGCGCCCGATTCCTCGTGGCACGAATGCAAGCACCTTGCCGCGCACGATGCGCACAATAGCGCAGCGCGCTGCCCAGCAGCGTGAACACGCCACCTTGCCGCGCGCGGCCATACCTTGAAAAGGGCGGGCGACGCCATCAAGTGCCTTCCATTCGGGCTTTCATTGACAGAGAACAAAACCACCATGCGATTTGACAAACTCACCACCAAATTCCAGGAAGCGTTGGGCGATGCGCAGTCGTTGGCTTTGGGCAACGACAACGCCTACATTGAGCCGGTGCATTTGCTGGCGGCCATGTTGCGTCAGGAAGATGGCCCCAGGGCGTTGCTGCAACGCGCTGGCGTCAATGTGGCGGGTCTGGCGCAGGCCGCTGAGGCGGTTATCAAGCGCCTGCCTTCGGTACAGGGGCAAGAGCAGGTGCAGCCCGGCCCCGATCTGCTCAAGCTGCTCCAGGCCACCGAAAAAGAGGCCATCAAGCGCGGCGATCAGTTTGTGCCCAGCGAGATGTTCTTGCTGGCCTTGAGCGATGCCACAGGCGGCGAGGCAGGCCGCATCGCCCGGGAAAACGGCCTGTCACGCAAAAGCCTTGAGGCGGCCATTGACGCCGTGCGTGGCGGCCAGAGCATGGACAGCGCCGATGGCGAGAGCCAGCGCGAGGCACTCAGGAAGTACACGCTCGATCTGACCGAGCGCGCGCGCCAAGGCAAGCTCGATCCCGTGATTGGCCGCGACGACGAAATCCGCCGCGCCATCCAGGTGCTCCAGCGGCGCAGCAAGAACAACCCGGTGCTCATCGGTGAGCCTGGCGTGGGCAAAACCGCCATCGTGGAAGGGCTGGCGCAGCGCATTGTCGCGGGCGAAGTGCCCGACTCCCTGCGCGACAAGCGCGTGCTCGCGCTCGACATGGCGGGCCTGCTGGCGGGCGCCAAATACCGCGGCGAGTTTGAAGAGCGCCTGAAAGCGGTGCTCAAGGAAGTGGCGCAAGAGCAAGGGCGCGTCATCCTCTTCATCGACGAGCTTCACACCATGGTCGGCGCGGGCAAGGCCGAGGGTGCCATTGACGCGGGCAACATGCTCAAACCCGCGCTGGCGCGGGGTGAGTTGCACTGCATTGGCGCGACCACGCTGGACGAATACCGCAAGTACATCGAGAAAGACGCAGCGCTGGAGCGGCGCTTCCAGAAAGTGCTGGTTGGCGAGCCGGGCGTGGAAGACACCATCGCCATCCTGCGTGGCTTGCAGGAGAAATACGAGGTGCACCACGGCGTGGACATCACCGACCCGGCCATCGTGGCCGCCGCCGAGTTGAGCCACCGCTACATCACCGATCGCTTCCTGCCCGACAAGGCCATCGACCTGATTGACGAAGCGGCAGCCAAAATCAAGATGGAGATCGACTCCAAGCCCGAGGTGATGGACAAGCTCGAGCGGCGCATGATCCAGTTCAAGATCGAGCGCGAGGCCATGAAAAAGGAAACCGACGAGGCTTCCAGGAAACGGCTGGCGCTGATCGAGCAAGACCTGGCCAAGATCGAAAAAGAATACGCCGACCTCGAAGAAGTGTGGAAGGCCGAAAAAGCCAGCGCCCAGGGCGGCGAACAATTGCGCAAGGCCATTGACCAGATCAAATTCCAGATCGATGAATTCACCCGCAAGGGCGACTTCAACAAAGTGGCCGAACTGCAATACGGCAAATTGCCGGCGCTGGAAAAACAACTCAGGGACGCGCAGGCCAGCGAGCAAGGCGGCGACGCGCAAGCAGCGGCGGGCAAAACCGCGGCGCCCCGGCTGCTGCGCACCCAGGTGGGGGCCGAAGAGATTGCCGAAGTCGTCTCGCGCGCCACGGGCATTCCCGTCAGCAAAATGATGCAGGGCGAGCGCGAAAAACTGCTGCATGTCGAAGACGCGTTGCACCGGCGCGTGGTGGGGCAGGACGAAGCCATCAGCGCCGTCGCCAACGCCATCCGGCGCTCGCGCTCGGGCCTGTCAGACCCCAACCGCCCGCTCGGATCGTTCCTCTTTCTTGGCCCCACGGGCGTGGGCAAGACCGAACTGACCAAGGCGCTGGCCGCCTTCCTGTTCGACAGCGAAGAACACCTGATCCGCATCGACATGAGCGAATTCATGGAAAAACACTCCGTGGCGCGACTCATTGGCGCGCCGCCGGGCTACGTGGGCTACGACGAAGGCGGCTACCTCACCGAAGCCGTGCGCCGAAAACCCTACAGCGTGATCTTGCTCGACGAGGTGGAAAAAGCCCACCCGGACGTCTTCAACGTGTTGCTGCAAGTGCTCGACGATGGCCGCCTGACCGACGGGCAAGGCCGCACCGTGGACTTCAAAAACACGGTGGTCATCATGACCAGCAACATCGGCTCGCCGCTGATCCAGGGCATGACCGGCCAGCCGTATGACGAAATCAAGGACGCGGTATTTGGCGAGCTGAAAAACCACATGCGCCCCGAATTTCTCAACCGCATCGACGAAATCGTGGTCTTCCACGGCCTGAGCGCCGCGCAAATTGGCGCCATTGCCAAAATACAACTCAATGTATTGACGCAGCGGCTGGCCCGGATGGATCTGGCGCTGCAAGTGAGCGCGCAGGCGCTGGAAGAACTCGCCAAAGTGGGGTTCGACCCGGTATTTGGCGCGCGCCCCCTCAAGCGCGCAATCCAGCAGCGCATCGAAAACCCGCTGGCCAAAGCCTTGCTGGAAGGCGCGTTCCCGCCCAAAAGCGTCATCGAAGTCACGGTCGATCCAATCAAAAACCCGGGCGCTTTCCACTTTCAGGCCGCGCGCGCCGCCGGGTAAACCGCCTCCAGAATAAACCAACATGCGCACATCGAAGATATCAAAAATCCTGTTTTTGATATTTGCCGTCCTGATACTGGTTTTTTGCAGCATCATGAATTACAAACTCGGGCTTTTTGTGCCCTGGATTGCTGGTTTGTGCGTGGGGTCCGTGCTTTGCTGGAACATTGGAAACCGACACCGCGCAGGGCTTGGGCACTGCCGGTCAAGCCGTCGCATTACCTGAGCCTGCCCGTGCCCGAAAACCCCTCTGACAGCGCCTCGGCCACGGCAGCACTGGAGGCCAGCTTGCTGGACTTGATGTGGCTGGCATCGCCCGCGCTGCCCATCGGCGGCTTCTCGTACTCGGAAGGGCTGGAATCGGCGGTGGAATGGGCGGGCGCAAACTGCGAAGCGGCGGTTGCCGGCTGGCTGTCCGATCAACTGCACCTGTCCCTGGCGCGCGGCGATCTGCCGGTACTCGCGCAAGCCATCGCGGCCTGGCGCGCGGGCGACATCGGGCAGGCCCTGGCGCTCAACGACTGGGTGCTTGCCACGCGCGAAAGCCAGGAGCTGCGCCTGCAAACCGGGCAAATGGGCAAATCGCTGTGCGATTGGCTGCATGGCCGCTGGCGCGACCACGACGCACTGGCGCCAGCCAGGCGGGCACTGGCGCAACGCCAGCCAAGCTACCCCGTGGCCTTTGCGCTGGCCGCGGCGCACACCCGGGCCGCACCGCGCGCATGCCTGCTGGCCTTTGCCTTCGCCTGGGCCGAAAACATGGTGCAGGCTGCCATCAAAGCCGTGCCACTGGGCCAGACCGCCGGCCAGCGCGTACTGGCGCGCCTGGTGGCGGAAATACCAGAGGCGGCGGATGCGGCCCTGACCCTGCCCGAAAGCGAGCGCCAGGCCTTTACCCCCGGGCTGGCCATCTTGTCGGCGCGCCACGAGGCGCAGTACACGCGCCTCTTTCGCTCTTGAAGCATCCTGAATCAGCGCTTTTTCCCAGCATGGCTGCTGGATTTTCTGGAGCGTCCGCGCGCGCCTGCCTTTGCGCCACGGGCACGCTGGCGTTTCAAAGGCGTTTCGGGCTTTCCAGCAGCACCAGCAGCGCGCCAGCGCCGCCATCGGCTGGTTTGGCTTGTACAAAGGCCAGGACTTCTTTCTTTTGCGCGAGCCAGCCGTGCACTTTGTTTTTGAGTACGGGTATGCGGCCGGGCGAGCCAAGGCCTTTGCCGTGGACGACACGCACGCAGCGCACGCCGCAGCGCAGCGCGCTTTGCAGGAATGCGCAGAGGGCGGCGCGCGCTTCGTGCAGGCGCAAGCCGTGCAGGTCGATTTCGCGCTGGACGGCCCAGTGGCCGCGCCGCAGTTTGGTGGTGACGACACTGCCCAGGCCGGGGCGGCGAAAGCTCAGTTGCTCATCGGCTTGCAGCAGTGTGCTGACGTCGAATTCGTCGGACAGGGCTTGTTGCAGCGCGGCGCGTTCGTCGCGCTGGCGCTGCCGTGGCACGGGCGCGACGGGCGCGGGTTTGTGCAGCGCGCGGCCATGCGCGCGCAGGGGCGTGACGGGGCCGATGGCGCGGGCAAACAGGTTGGCGTCGGTTTCGGCGCGGCGCGCGTTTTGGCGTTGGGCGGCTTCGGCTTCGGAGGCGCGCTGGCTGGCCAATTGCCGGGCGATTTGTTTCAGATCGGACAGGGTGTTTGTTTTCTGGTTCACAGAAGTCCTTTTTCGGCCATGGACAGCGATTGTCCGGGCGCGACGATAACGTGGTCGAGTACGCGCACGTCCACCAGCGCGAGCGCGGCGCGCAGGGTTTGCGTGATGGCCGCGTCGGCCTGGCTGGGCTGTACGCTGCCGCCGGGGTGGTTGTGCGCGAGGATGACGGCGGCGGCGTGGTGGTGCAGGGCGCGCACCGCGACTTCGCGCGGGTACACACTGGTTTGCGTCAGGGTGCCGCGAAACAGCTCTTCCAGTGCGATGAGGCGGTTCTGGTTGTCGAGGAACAGGACGGCAAATACTTCGTGGGGACGGGCGCTCAGTTGCAGTTTCAGGTAGGCGTGTACGGCTTGCGGGTCGCCGAGCAGGGGGCGTGTTTTCAGCTCTTCGGCCATGGCGCGGCGCGCCAGCGCCAGTACGGCCAGCAGGGCGGCGCGTTTGGCTGGGCCGCCCAGGCCCTTGAATTGCTGGAGGTCCCGGGCACTGGTGTGGAGCAGTCCGGCCAGGCCGCCAAAGTGGGTGAGCAACTCTTGCGCCATTTGCAGTACGCCGCGCCCAGCGGTGCCGGTGCGCAGCAACAGGGCCAGCAGTTCGGCGTCGCTGAGGGCATCGGCGCCGCGCGTCAGCAGTTTTTCGCGCGGGCGGGCATCGGGCGGAAGGTCTTTGAGGGGCATGGCGCGGCGGCGGTCGGGACGGGTTTTTTTAGAATCGGGCCAGTTTAGAGCCTGTCGGGTGTTTTTTCCGGGTCCCGGAAAAATTCCGGGCGGGCCAGTGGAGCCATTTTTGGCGCATCGATTTATGACCCATGTTGTTCCCGGCGCTTTTCTGACTTTGCATTACCGCCTGGCTGGCCCGCAGGGCGATGTGATCAATACGTTTGCGGTCCAGCCCGCGACGTTGACGCTTGGCACGGGCGAGCTTTCGGCCGCGCTGGAGCAGCGCCTGCTTGGGCTGGCCGAGGGCGCGCGCCGCACGTTCGAGCTTGCTGCGGGCGAGGCGTTTGGCCAGCGCAATCCCCAGATGGTGCGGTGGCTGCCGCGCAGCGAGCTGGATGCCATGGGCGATCCGCAAGAGACGTATGCCGTGGGCGAGGTGGTGCGCCTGCCCACGCCCGATGGCAAGGGCCAGTTTGCTGGCGTGGTGCGCGCCGTGCAGGGCGATGGCGCGTTGCTGCTCGACTTCAACCACCCGCTGGCGGGCCAGCCGGTGGTGTTCGAGGTGCAGTTGATCGGGGTGCTGCCGTGATGGCCGCCGAGGTGCTGCTGGCCGAGCCGCGCGGCTTTTGCGCCGGGGTGGATCGCGCCATCGAGATTGTGGAGCGCGCGCTGCGCAAGTTTGGCGCGCCCATTTACGTGCGGCACGAGATTGTGCACAACACCTGCGTGGTCTCCGACCTGAAGGCCAAGGGCGCGGTTTTCATCGAGGATTTGCACGAGGCGCCGCCGGGCGCGACGCTGATTTTCAGCGCGCACGGCGTGTCCAGGGCCATCGAGCGCGCGGCAGCCGAGCGCGGTTTGCGCATTTTTGACGCCACCTGCCCGCTGGTCACCAAGGTGCATGTGGAAGTCGCCAAGTTGCACCGCGAGGGCTACGAATTCATCATGATCGGCCACAAGGGCCACCCCGAGGTAGAGGGCACCATGGGGCAGATCGACGGCGGCATGCATCTGGTGGAAAACGTGGCCGACGTGGCGCGCGTGCAGCCCGCGCAAACGCGGAAACTGGCCATGGTGACGCAAACCACGCTCAGCATGGACGACGCGGCCAGCATTGCCGCCGCCGTGCGCGCGCGCTTTCCCGGCGTGCGCGAGCCAAAGCAGCAAGACATTTGCTACGCCACGCAAAACCGGCAAGACGCCATCAAGCGCATGAGCGCGCAGGTGGACGTGGTCATCGTGGTGGGCAGCCCCACCAGCAGCAACTCCAACCGCCTGCGCGAAGTGGCCCAGAACCACGGCACGCCCAGCTACATGGTGGACAGCGCCAGCGATTTGCGGCCCGAATGGGTGGCCGCCTGCCAGCGCGTGGGCGTGACCGCGGGCGCTTCAGCGCCCGACATTCTGGTGCGCCAGGTGGTGCAGCGGCTCAAGGCGCTGGGCGCGGTATCGGTGCGCAAGCTCGATGGCGTGCGCGAAAACGTGAAATTCCCGCTGCCCAAGGGTCTGCGGCTCGAAGGGCAGGAAAAAACCGATTTGCAGCGCCTGCGCTGAACGCGCCGCTGGCAGCGCTTGTGGCGGCATTTGAGGCGGTTGCGCCGCCTACAATCCGGGGCATGCTAGATCCACTTGTTCTGCGCAAAGACCTCGATGGCGTCATCGCGCGCTTGCAGACGCGCAAAAATCCCCAGACCTTTCTGGACGTGGCCGCTTTCCAGACGCTGGAAGCCGAGCGCAAAACCATCCAGACCCGCACCGAAGAGCTGCAAGCGCAGCGCAACACGCTGTCCAGGCAAATCGGCCAGCGCAAGGCCAAAGGCGAGGGCGCAGGCGACATCATGGCGCAGGTCGCCAGCATCAAGGACGCGCTGGACGCATCGGCCCAGCGGCTGGACGGCATCCAGCAGCGGTTGCAAGAAATTCTGCTGGCCGTGCCCAACCTGCCGCACGAAAGCGTGCCCGTGGGCATTGATGAGGTCGCCAACCAGGAAATCCGGCGCTGGGCGCCGCATGGCCTGGCGCCGCGCAAATTCGACTTTGAAGTGCGCGACCACGTGGCCCTGGGCGAGCCGCTGGGACTGGACTTTGAAACGGGCGCCAAACTGGCGGGCGCGCGCTTTGCCCTCATGCGCGGTGCCATCGCGCGCTTGCACCGGGCGCTGGCGCAATTCATGCTGGACGTGCAAACCACGCAGCACGGCTACACCGAGTGCTACACGCCCTACATCGTCAACGCCGAAACCCTGCGCGGCACCGGCCAGTTGCCCAAATTTGAAGCCGACCTCTTTGCCGCCAGAAAAGGCGGGCAGGACGGCGAGGGCGATCCGCTGTACCTGATCCCCACGGCGGAAGTCTCGCTGACCAACTGCGTGCGCGAGGTCATCGTGGCCGAAAGCGATCTGCCCATCCGGCTGACCGCCCACACGCCATGCTTTCGCTCTGAAGCCGGGGCCGCTGGCAAAGACACGCGCGGCATGATCCGCCAGCACCAGTTCGACAAAGTGGAAATGGTGCAAATCACCCACCCCGAAAAAAGCTACGAGGCGCTGGAACAAATGGTGGGCCACGCCGAAGCCATCCTGCAAAAACTGCAACTGCCCTACCGCGTGCTGTTGCTGTGCAGCGGCGACATGGGGTTTTCGGCCGCCAAAACCTACGATCTGGAAGTGTGGGTGCCCGCGCAGAACACCTACCGCGAAATCAGCTCGGTCAGCAATTGCGAAGCCTTCCAGGCGCGCCGCATGCAGGCCCGCTTCAAAAACGCGCAAGGCAAAAACGAACTGGTGCACACCCTCAACGGATCGGGCCTGGCCGTTGGCCGCACCCTGGTCGCGCTACTGGAAAACTTCCAGAACGCCGACGGCAGCATCGCCATCCCCGGGGCGCTGCAACCCTATCTGGGCGGCATCGACGTGCTGCGCGCCTGAAGCGCGCGCGTTTGGGTTTTTGTGGTGTGTGGTGTGCTTGAGGCCGCGCGCGCAAAGCCAGTGCCCAGGGCAGGGGGATGCGCTGCGAAATGGCGGTGCCCGATGTCATCTGCCCGATGGTTTGGGACAGATTGGCGGAGAGAGAGGGATTCGAACCCTCGATACAGGAGACCTGTATACCGGATTTCGAGTCCGGCGCATTCGACCACTCTGCCATCTCTCCGCAGGCGGCAAGGGTGCGATTCTAGCAGCGCCAGCAGCAGGCGGCGCAAGAGGCGCTTTGCTGGCCCCATGGCGCTGCAAACTTCCGGCCCGCGCGCTTTGCAACCCATGAGGCGGCTTTGCGCACAGTCAACTCAAATGAACACGGAGTTCTTGTGAAAGACACCAACCTTATCAGGAAAATCAGCGCGTTCATCCACGACCATCTGCTGTCAAACTATTTTGACGAAAAGTGGGTCGAGATGGCCACAGCCGCGCTGCTGCTGCTGGCGGTGCTCATCCTGCTTGTCACCGTGCATGTTGTGCTCAACAAGGTGTTTGGATTCTTGTTTTCCGCATTCGGCAAGCGGATGAAGTCCAATTTCATGAAATACCTGTATGCATTCAGGTTTCACAACAGGCTCATCACGCTGCTGCTGCTCAATGCCTTCAGCCACCTGTTGCCGGATATTTTGCACGCCTACAAAACCATGGTGGCGCCGGCAACCACCGCGGTGGGTGTCTGCATGGTGGCGGTGGTCATTTTCCTGCTGATTGCCGTTGCCAATGCATTCGTCAAGCTCCTTCAGGACAGGGAAGGCTTCAGGAACAAGCCGTTCGAGAACTATCTCCAGATCATCAAGATGATTCTGTTTTTCTGCGGTGTCTTTGCCAGCTACACCATTGTTACAGGAAAATCAATCATCTCGTTTCTGGCGGCCATGGGCGCGGCATCGGCGGTGCTGATGCTGCTGTTCAAGGACACCATTCTGGGTTTTGCCGGGAGCATGCAACTGATGACCAACGACATGCTGCGCAAGGGCGACTGGATCAGCATGCCGCAATACGGCGCGGACGGGACGGTGGAAGAGATGAACCTGACCACGGTCAAGGTCAGGAACTTTGACAACACCATCACCACCGTGCCCACTTACTCGCTGGTTTCCAGCTCATTCCAGAACTGGCGCGGCATGAGCGAATCGGGCACCCGGCGCTTTCTGCGCACCATCAACGTGATTGTGAGCGATGTGAAATTCCTGGATGACAAAGACCTTGAAAAATACCTTCCCATTGGAGATCTGAAGGTTTTCATAGAGGAAAAGCAGAAAATTTTCAACCAGCGCAATGCTGATTTGCCGGTGGATACCCGAATTGCCCTCAACGGCCATTATCTGACCAACCTGGATCTGTTCATCCAGTACGCGCAATGGTATTTGCAAAACCACCCCCGCATCAGCGCCCGGGCCACGCTGCTGGTGCGCCCGCAAACGGCTGGCGGCAACGGGATTCCGGTGCAAATCTATGCGTTTACACAAACCACGGTATGGGCGCAGTACGAGGCCATTGTGGCCGAAGTCATGAACCACCTGTTTGCCAGCGTCGGCTATTTTGACTTGCGCGTGTTTGAAGCCCCGGCGGCCAGCGACAGCTTGAGCATCAAACTGCAAGAGCCTGCCGCAATGGCCGGGGCGCAAAAGGCGTAGCAACCGCCGCCGAATGCGGCGGCGCTGGCGTCGCGCGCTTTTTCAGGGCGGGCAGACTTGCAGCAAGCGCGCCAGCGAGCCAGAGTCGATCAGCACGCTGGCCTTTTCGCGCACGCGCGGCTTGGCGTGGTAGGCCACCGATAGTCCGACGGCTTGCATCATCTCCAGGTCATTGGCGCCGTCGCCCACGGCAATGGCCTGAGCGGGCGCGCAGCCGAGCAGGCTGCAAACATCGAGCACGGTCTGCCGCTTCATGGCGCCGTCGCAAATGTCGCCCCAGCTTTGCGGCAGGATGTGGCCGGTAAGCGCGCCGTGGGCGATCTCAAGCTGGTTGGCGCGCGTAAAGTCCAGCGCCAGCCGCGCGCGCAGCCGCTCGGTAAAAAAGGTAAAACCGCCGCTGACCAGCAAAACCTTCAGGCCCGCGGCGTGGCAGGCGTCGATCAGCTCAGCGGCCCCCGGATTGGGCCGCAGGCGCTGCTGCGCGATCTGCTCCAGTTGCGCTTCGGGCACGCCCTTGAGCATGGCCACGCGCCGCCGCAAACTGTCTTTGAAATCGGCAATCTCGCCGCGCATGGAAGCCTCGGTGATGGCGGCCACTTCGGCCTTGCGGCCCGCAATGTCGGCAATCTCGTCCACGCATTCAATGTTGATGAGCGTGGAATCCATGTCGAAGGCGATGAGCCGAAAGTCCGCCAGCCGCAGCAGGGCAGGGCGCACATTGCGCACGGCAAGGCCGGGGGCGATTTCTTGCAGGGGGAAAGGCGTTGT
>JAISNB010000103.1 GCA_031276435.1 Burkholderiaceae bacterium
TTTCGCACCACCGACGTCACCGGAGCCATTGAACTGCCCGAAGGCAAGGAAATGGTCATGCCTGGGGACAACGTGAGCATCACCGTCAAGCTGATCGCGCCCATTGCCATGGAAGAAGGTCTGCGCTTTGCCATCCGCGAGGGTGGCCGCACGGTGGGCGCTGGCGTGGTTGCCAAGGTCATAGAGTAAGGTTGGTGGATTTCCCAGGGAATCCCAGGATTTTAGTAGGGGCATAGCTCAACTGGCAGAGCGTCGGTCTCCAAAACCGAAGGTTGGGGGTTCGATTCCCTCTGCCCCTGCCACCTGATTCGCAGGTGGTCTCGTCGCCCTTGCAAAAGCCCGCCAAATTGTCTGGCGGGCTTGCGCATCTGGACAGGTTGATTTTTTATTGCGGCTGCTTCGGCGGCTGACGAAATAGCGCCACATGGCAAGTACTCAAGTTGAAACCGTAAACACCGTCGCCGACAAAGTGCGTTTGGCCTTTGTGGTGTTGCTGGTCATTGCCGGGTTGGCAGCCTATTACTTTCTGGCCAGAAATGGCCCGGTGGTGCAATGGGCTGCTCTTGGCGGTGGCCTGGCGCTGGCGGTGGTGCTGTTCTTTACCTCCGAGCCGGGCAAGCGCCTGTTTGGTTTTGGCCGCGAATCCTGGCGCGAGGTCAAGAAGGTGGTGTGGCCCACGCGCAAGGAGGCCATGCAGACCACGGGGTTCGTGTTCGTGTTCGCCGTGGTGATGGCTATGTTCCTGTGGACAACGGACAAAACGCTGGAATGGGTTCTGTATGACCTGGTTCTGGGATGGAAGAAGTAGACACGATGCCGGACTTTGCTTCTGACATGCTGGCCAAGCCAGCCAACCCCGACATGAAATGGTACGTGGTGCACGCGTACTCGGGCATGGAAAAGGCGGTGGAGCGCAACATCACCGAGCGCATCCAGCGCGCTGGCATGCAAGGCAAGTTTGGCCGCATCATGGTGCCCACCGAAGAGGTGGTCGAGATCAAGAACGGGCAAAAACGCACGACCGAACGCAAGTTTTTCCCCGGCTACGTGCTGGTGGAAATGATCATGGACGACGAGACCTGGCATCTGGTCAAGCACACCAACAAGGTCACCGGCTTTGTGGGTGGCGCGCGCAATCGGCCAGCGCCCATCTCGGAAGACGATGTCATGAAGATCGTCAGCCAGATGCAAGAGGGCACGGAAAAACCGCGCCACAAGGTCGAATTTGAAGTGGGCGAATACGTCCGTGTCAAGGAAGGGCCGTTTACGGACTTCAATGGCACGGTCGAGGAAGTCAACTACGAGAAAAACAAGCTGCGCGTGTCGGTCACCATCTTTGGTCGCGCCACGCCGGTGGAACTGGAGTTCGGGCAGGTGGAAAAAGCCTGACCGGACGGGCAGGCGACTCCGGCTGGGGCCGGATGTGGCCCAAATTGTGGTTTGCGCGCTGTGTGACTCGGCGCCTTATAAGCAGAGTCGCTTGAACCCCGGGGAGTCTGGCTTTGCGCCAGGCGCATGCACCCGCAAGGAGAGTAGTGGATGGCAAAGAAAATCATCGGCTTTATCAAGCTGCAAGTTCCAGCAGGCAAAGCCAACCCGTCGCCGCCCATTGGCCCCGCACTGGGCCAGCGCGGTTTGAACATCATGGAGTTCTGCAAGGCGTTCAATGCCCAGACCCAGGGCGTCGAGCCAGGTTTGCCGCTGCCGGTGGTCATCACCGCGTTTGCGGACAAGAGCTTCACGTTCATCATCAAAACGCCGCCAGCGACCACGCTGATCAAGAAGGCGATCAAGCTGGACAAAGGCTCGGCCAAGCCCAACACCGACAAGGTGGGCAAGATCACGCGCGCCCAGCTCGAAGAAATTGCCAAAACCAAGACGAAGGACATGACCGCTGCCGATCTGGACGCGGCCGTGCGCACAATTGCAGGTTCCGCGCGCTCCATGGGCGTGACGGTGGAGGGTGTCTGAAATGGCCAAGCTCACCAAGAAACAAAAAGCCCTGCAGGGCAAAAGCGATCCCACCCGGTTGTATCCGCTGGCCGACGCGCTGGCGCTGGTCAAGGAATGCGCGACCGCCAAATTTGACGAATCCATCGACGTGGCCGTGCAGTTGGGCATAGACGCCAAGAAGTCCGACCAGGTTGTGCGCGGCGCCGTGGTGCTGCCCAACGGCACGGGCAAGACCAAGCGCGTGGCCGTGTTCGCCCAGGGCGCCAAGGCCGACGAAGCCCGCGCCGCTGGCGCCGATGTGGTCGGCATGGACGATCTGGCCGCCCAGGTCAAGGCTGGCGACATGCCGTTCGACGTGGTCATCGCCGCGCCGGACGCCATGCGCGTGGTCGGCACGCTGGGCCAGATTCTGGGGCCGCGCGGCCTGATGCCCAACCCCAAGGTGGGCACCGTAACGCCCGACGTCGCCACTGCCGTCAAGAACGCCAAGGCGGGGCAGGTGCAGTTTCGCGTGGACAAGGCGGGCATCGTGCACGGCACCATTGGCCGCCGCTCGTTTGACGTTGACAAACTGCAAGGCAACCTGGTTGCCCTGATTGGCGCATTGAACAAGGCAAAACCAGCCACCAGCAAAGGCGTTTACCTGCGCAAAGTGGCTGTGTCGAGCACCATGGGTGTTGGCGTTCGCGTCGACACGCAAAGCATCACGGCCTGAGGGCCAAAAGAGAACCCGGATCGCGCGCGCGGCACACCTTCAAAAAAGGTCGCGCGCACGGCCCGCGAGTGGTGGGTCTGGCTGGCGGCAACGCCAGCCGGGGCCATCCAAGACCGTTGGAGCGCGCTTGCGCTTAAACAGCCCGCGGCGCATGTCGCGGGCATCCAGCGCAGATGGCGCACCCGCTGCGAAAGGATGGAATCCTGAAACAGTTGGTCGCTGCAAGAGGCGCGCCAAACGCCGTCCATCCAGATGGTCGAGGCGCATTTTTAAGGAGTAGACCTTGAGTCTGAATCGCAGTGAGAAAGAAGCGGTCATCGCAGAGGTGAATGGCCTCGCCGCCAAAGCTCAAACGCTTGTGCTGGCGGAATACCGCGGCATCACGGTCGCCGACATGACCCACCTGCGCTCCAGCGCGCGCAGCCAGGGCGTATCGCTCAGCGTGTTGAAAAACACGCTGGCGCGCCGTGCTGTGGCGGGCAGCGCATTTGAAGTCGTGACCGACCAGATGACCGGCCCGCTGATCTATGGCTTTTCCGAAGACGCCGTGGCCGCCGCCAAGGTGGTGGCCGATTTTGCGAAGACCAACGACAAACTGGTCATTCGCGGCGGCGTGTATTCGGGCAAGGCCCTGGACGCAAACGGCGTCAAGCAGTTGGCCAGCATTCCGAGCAAGGAAGTGCTGCTGGCGCAGCTTTGTGGCTTGCTCAAGTCGCCCATCTCGCGCACGGCCATCGTGCTGGGTGCGCTGGCGGCCAAAAAAGGCGAAGGCGAGACCGCCGCCGCTGCCGCCTGATGGCGCGCACGGCAGTTATCCAAACCCAACATTCAATTTGAAACAGGAATCAAAATGGCATTCGATAAAGACGCATTTTTGACCGCGCTTGACGGCATGACGGTCATGGAACTCAACGATCTGGTGAAAGCCATCGAAGAGAAATTTGGCGTAAGCGCGGCCGCCATGGCGGCCCCGGCTGCTGGCGGCGCTGGCGCTGGCGGCGCTGCCGCGGCTGAGGAAAAGACCGAGTTCACCGTCGTGCTGGCCGAAACCGGCGGCAACAAGGTGGCCGTCATCAAGGCCGTGCGCGAAATCACCGGCCTGGGCCTCAAGGAAGCCAAGGATCTGGTCGATGGCGCTCCCAAGCCCGTCAAGGAAGGCATCGCCAAGGCCGATGCCGAAGCCGCCAAGAAAAAGCTGGAAGAAGCTGGCGCCAAGGTCGAACTCAAGTAATCCCCGGCCTGAAGAGGGGCCGCGCGCGGCGCTCGGATGCGCGCGTGCCTCGTACCTTTGAAAAAAAGTACGGGGCCGCGCTCATCTGCCGCCAGCAAGGTGCCTTCAGTCCTGCTGGATTAACCGCGGGCCTGGAATCCGTTTGCGGCCCATGCGCTTTTTCAGAGCGCACCTGAAAACCGGCTCTTGGGCCGGGCATCCCGCGCAAGCCGGGGGAATGCACCCAAGATGGTTTTCAAGTGTCTTCTGACCCCGACTGCAGAAGAATGCCTTGGTTCGGGCCGCGTGCAACGCGTGGCCGTCCGCCATTGGCTGGTAGTGGCCAGTCACCAAGTTCATGCAGGCGCCAAGCCTGTCGCCCCCAGTCGCCAGAAATCCTGGTTCCATTGCCCTTTGTCCGGAGATTACATGGCCTACTCTTTCACTGAACGCAAACGAATCCGCAAGAGTTTCGGAACCCGCGAAAGCGTGTTGCCGGTTCCCTACCTGCTGCAAATGCAAAAAGACGCCTACACCGCGTTCTTGCAGGCAGACACCCCGCCCAAAAAGCGCACCCACGACGGCTTGCAAGCCGCGTTTGAATCGGCGTTCCCCATTGTTTCCCACAACGGTTTCGTTGAGATGAAATTCGTGGAATACACGCTCGGCAAACCGGCGTTCGACGTGCGCGAGTGCCAGACACGCGGCTTGACCTTTGCGTCCGCCGTGCGCGCGCGCGTGCAACTGATCATCTACGACCGCGAATCCTCGACGCCGCAATCGAAAGTCGTCAAGGAGGTCAAGGAGCAAGAGGTCTACATGGGCGAAGTGCCGCTCATGACCGACAAAGGCTCGTTCATCGTCAACGGCACCGAGCGCGTGATCGTCAGCCAGTTGCACCGCTCGCCCGGCGTATTCTTCGAGCACGACAAGGGCAAGACGCACAGCTCGGGCAAGCTGTTGTTTTCGGCGCGCATCATCCCCTACCGTGGCTCCTGGCTGGACTTCGAGTTCGACCCCAAGGACTTGCTGTACTTCCGTGTTGACCGCCGCCGCAAGATGCCGGTCACCATTTTGCTCAAGGCCATAGGCCTGTCGCCCGAAGCCATCCTGGCGCACTTCTTCGTCAACGACAGCTTCCGCCTGATGGACAGCGGCGCGCAAATGGAATTCGTGCCCGACCGCCTGCGCGGCGAAGTGGCGCGCTTTGACATCACCAACAAATCCGGCAACGTGGTGGTGCCCAAGGACAAGCGCATCACCGCGCGCCACACGCGCGAGCTGGAGCAGTCCAAAACCACCCACATCACCGTGCCCGAGGACTATCTGCTCGGTCGCGTGGTGGCCAGCGACATTGTTGACCAGGACAGCGGCGAAGTCATCGCCAAGGCCAACGACGAGTTGACCGAGCAACTGCTGAAAAAACTGCGCGACGCGGGCATTGCCGAAATCAAATGCATCTACACCAACGAGCTGGATCAGGGCGCTTACATCTCGCAAACCCTGCGCGCTGACGAAACCGCCGACGAACTGGCCGCGCGCGTTGCCATCTACCGCATGATGCGCCCGGGCGAGCCGCCCACCGAAGACGCCGTGCAAGCACTGTTCCAGCGCCTGTTCTACAACTCGGACACCTACGATTTGTCGCGCGTGGGCCGCATGAAATTCAACGCCAAAGTGGGCCGCGCGGAAAGCACCGGCCCCATGGTGCTGACCAACGAGGACATTCTGGACGTCGTCAAAATCCTGGTGGACTTGCGCAACGGCCATGGCGAGGTCGACGACATCGACCACCTGGGCAACCGGCGCGTGCGCTGCGTGGGCGAACTGGCCGAAAACCAGTACCGCACCGGCCTGGCGCGGATCGAAAAAGCCGTCAAGGAGCGCCTGGGCCAGGCCGAGCAGGATCCGCTCATGCCGCACGACCTGATCAACTCCAAGCCCATTTCCGCGGCCCTGAAAGAGTTCTTCGGCGCGTCGCAACTGAGCCAGTTCATGGACCAGACCAACCCGCTGGCCGAAATCACCCACAAGCGCCGCGTTTCCGCGCTGGGTCCCGGCGGCCTGACGCGCGAGCGCGCTGGCTTCGAGGTGCGCGACGTGCACGTAACCCACTATGGCCGCGTGTGCCCGATCGAAACGCCGGAAGGCCCGAACATCGGCCTGATCAACTCGCTGGCGCTGTACGCGCGGCTCAATGAATACGGCTTCATCGAAACGCCGTACCGCCGCGTCGTGGACGGCAAGGTGACCAAGGAAATCGATTACCTGTCGGCCATCGAGGAAGGCAAATACGTGATCGCCCAGGCCAACGCCACGCTGGACGAGAAAGGCCACCTCACGGGCGATCTGGTATCGGCGCGCGAAAACGGCGAATCGGTTCTGGTGGGCGCCGAGCGCGTGCAGTACATGGACGTATCGCCCGCGCAAATCGTCTCGGTGGCCGCCTCGCTCGTGCCGTTTCTTGAGCACGATGACGCCAACCGCGCGCTGATGGGCGCCAACATGTCGCGCCAAGCCGTGCCCGTGCTGCGGCCAGAAAAACCGCTGGTGGGCACCGGCATCGAGCGCGTGGCGGCGGTGGATTCTGGCACCGTGGTCACTGCCCGGCGCGGCGGGGTGGTTGACTACGTGGACGCTACGCGCATCGTGATTCGCGTCAACGACGCCGAAACCGTGGTCGGCGAAGTGGGCGTGGACATCTACAACCTCATCAAATACCAGCGCAGCAACCAGAACACCAACATCCACCAGAGGCCCATCGTCAAGCGCGGCGACAAGCTGGAAAAGGGCGACGTGCTGGCCGACGGCGCCTCGACCGACCTGGGCGAAATCGCCATCGGCCAGAACATGCTGATCGCCTTCATGCCCTGGAACGGCTACAACTTCGAGGACTCCATCCTCATCAGCGAGCGCGTGGTCGCTGACGACCGCTACACCTCCATCCACATTGAGGAACTGGTGGTCATGGCGCGCGACACCAAGCTCGGAGCTGAAGAAATCACGCGCGACATTCCCAACCTGTCCGAGCAGCAAATCAACCGCCTGGACGACTCCGGCATCATCTACGTGGGCGCCGAAGTGCTGCCCGGCGACGTGCTGGTGGGCAAGGTCACGCCCAAGGGCGAAACCACGCTCACGCCTGAGGAGAAACTACTGCGTGCCATCTTCGGCGAAAAAGCCTCCGACGTGAAAGACACCTCGCTGCGCGTCGATCAAGGCTCGCAAGGCACCGTGATCGACGTGCAGGTCTTCACGCGCGAGGGCATCCAGCGCGACAAGCGCGCGCAGCAAATCATCGATGACGAACTCAAACGCTACCGCCTCGATCTGAACGACCAGTTGCGCATCGTGGAAGCCGACGCGTTCGACCGCATCGAAAAACTGCTGCACGGCAAACAGGCCAATGGCGGCCCCAACAAGCTGCCCAAGGGCAGCAAGATCGACAAGGCCTATCTGGCTTCGGTGGACAAATACCACTGGTTCGACATCCGTCCGGCTGACGAGGCGGTGGCCTCGCAGCTTGAAAGCATCAAGCTGTCCATCGAGGCGCAGCGCCACAACTTTGACCTCGCGTTTGAGGAAAAGCGCAAAAAGCTGACCCAGGGCGACGAACTGCCCGCGGGCGTGCTCAAGATGGTCAAGGTCTATCTGGCCGTCAAGCGCCGCTTGCAGCCGGGCGACAAAATGGCTGGCCGCCACGGCAACAAGGGTGTGGTCTCCAAGATCGTCCCGGTGGAAGACATGCCCTACATGGCCGACGGCACGCCCGCCGACATCGTGCTCAACCCGCTGGGCGTGCCCTCGCGCATGAACGTGGGCCAGGTACTGGAAGTGCACCTGGGATGGGCGGGCAAGGGCATCGGCCAGCGCATCCAGGAAATGCTGGATGCTGAAAGCCGCGTGACCAAGCTGCGCAAGTTCCTCGAAGACCTGTACAACAGCACGGGCCGCAAGGAAGCGATCAAGCAGCTCAGCGACGAGCAGTTGCTGGAAATGGCGGGCAACCTGACCAGCGGCGTGCCGTTTGCCACGCCCGTGTTTGACGGCGCGGACGAAGAGGAAATCATCGGCATGCTCAAGCTCGCCTACCCTGAAGAAGTGGCCAGGGCCAAGGGCTTGACCGAAACACGCACGCAAGCCTGGCTGTACGACGGGCGCACGGGCGACGCATTCGAGCGCCCCACCACCATCGGCTACATGCACTTTCTGAAACTGCATCACCTGGTGGACGACAAAATGCACGCGCGCTCCACGGGGCCGTACTCGCTGGTCACGCAGCAACCGCTGGGCGGCAAGGCGCAGTTTGGCGGCCAGCGTTTCGGCGAGATGGAAGTGTGGGCGCTGGAAGCGTATGGCGCCGCCTACACCTTGCAGGAAATGCTGACCGTCAAATCAGACGACGTGCAAGGCCGCACCAAGGTGTATGAAAGCATCGTCAAGGGCGAGCACTCCATCGACGCGGGCATGCCCGAATCGTTCAACGTGCTGGTCAAGGAAATCCGTTCGCTCGGTCTGGACATCGAGCTGGAACGTTCTTGAAATTTGAAGAGGAAAGCGTCACATGAAATCGCTACTTGACCTGTTCAGGCAATTCACGCCGGATGAGCATTTCGATGCCATCAAAATCGGTCTGGCCTCGCCCGAGAAGATCCGCTCGTGGTCTTTCGGCGAAGTCAAGAAACCGGAAACCATCAACTACCGCACCTTCAAGCCCGAGCGCGACGGCCTGTTTTGCGCCAAGATATTCGGGCCGATCAAGGACTTTGAATGCTTGTGCGGCAAATACAAGCGCCTCAAGCACCGCGGCGTCATTTGCGACAAGTGCGGCGTCGAAGTCACGCAAACCAAGGTACGCCGCGAGCGCATGGGCCACATCGATCTGGCCGCGCCCTGCGCGCACATCTGGTTTCTCAAGTCGCTGCCCAGCCGCTTGGGCTTGGTGCTCGACATGACGCTGCGCGACATCGAGCGCGTGCTCTACTTTGAGGCCTACGTGGTCACCGACCCCGGCATGACGCCACTGAAGAAATTCGGCATCATGAGCGAGGACGACTACGACGCCAAGCGCAAGGAATACGGCGACGAATTCGTCGCCCGGATGGGCGCCGAAGGCATCAAGGAATTGTTGCAGGGCATCGACCTGGACGCCGAGATCGAAAGACTGCGCGGCGATCTGACCGGCTCCGAAGTCAAGGTCAAGAAGAACTCCAAGCGCCTCAAGGTGCTGGAAGCCTTCAAACGCTCGGGCATCAAGCCCGAGTGGATGGTGCTGGACGTGCTGCCCGTGCTGCCGCCCGATTTGCGTCCGCTGGTGCCCCTGGATGGCGGGCGCTTTGCCACCTCTGACCTCAACGACCTGTACCGCCGCGTCATCAACCGCAACAGCCGCCTGCGCCGCCTGCTGGAGTTGAAAGCGCCGGAAATCATCGCGCGCAACGAAAAGCGCATGTTGCAGGAAGCCGTGGACAGCCTGCTGGACAATGGCCGCCGCGGCAAGGCCATGACGGGCGCCAACAAGCGCGCGCTCAAATCGCTGGCCGACATGATCAAGGGCAAGAGCGGGCGCTTCCGCCAGAACCTGCTGGGCAAGCGCGTGGACTACTCTGGCCGCTCCGTCATCACGGTCGGCCCAACACTCAAGCTGCACCAGTGCGGCTTGCCCAAGCTGATGGCGCTGGAGTTGTTCAAGCCCTTCATCTTCGCGCGCCTGGAAGCCATGGGCATTGCCACCACCGTCAAGGCCGCCAAGAAAGAAGTGGAATCGGGCGCACCCGTCGTGTGGGACATTCTGGAAGAAGTCATCACCGAGCACCCGGTGCTGCTCAACCGCGCGCCCACGCTGCACCGCCTGGGCATCCAGGCGTTCGAGCCGATCCTGATCGAAGGCAAGGCCATCCAGTTGCATCCGCTGGTGTGCGCCGCGTTCAACGCCGACTTCGACGGCGACCAGATGGCCGTGCACGTGCCGCTGTCTGCCGAAGCGCAAATGGAAGCGCGCACGCTGATGCTCGCTTCCAACAACGTGCTGTTTCCGGCCAGCGGCGAGCCATCCATCGTACCCTCGCAGGACGTGGTGCTTGGCCTGTACTACACGACGCGCGAGCGCATCAACGGCAAGGGCGAAGGCATGATCTTCGCCAACGTGGGCGAAGTCCAACGCGCGCTGGACTGCGGCGTCGCCGAGATGACCGCCCGGGTCACCGTGCGCCTGACCGAATGGATACGGGACAAGGAAACCGGGGAATTCACGCCTTCGACGCGGCTGGTGGAAACCACTGTGGGCCGCGCCCTGCTCTCTGAAATCCTGCCCAGGGGCCTGCCGTTCGCGCTCATGAACAAGGCGCTCAAGAAGAAGGAAATCTCGCGCCTCATCAACGCCTCTTTCCGCAAATGCGGCCTCAAGGAAACCGTGGTGTTTGCCGACAAGCTGCTGCAAAACGGTTTCCGCCTGGCCACGCGCGCTGGCATCTCGATTGCCATCGAGGACATGCTGGTGCCCAAGGAAAAGGGCGGCATCATCGAGCGCGCCGAAAAAGAGGTCAAGGAGATCGAAAAGCAATACGTCTCGGGTCTGGTGACCGCGGGCGAACGCTACAACAAGGTGGTGGACATCTGGGGCAAGGCTGGCGACGACGTGTCCAAGGTCATGATGGCCCAGTTGGCAAAGCAGAAAACCGTGGATCGCCACGGCAAGCAGGTGGATCAGGAGTCCTTCAACTCCATCTACATGATGGCCGACTCGGGCGCGCGCGGTTCCGCCGCGCAGATTCGCCAGTTGGCTGGCATGCGCGGACTGATGGCCAAGCCGGACGGCTCCATCATCGAGACCCCGATCACGGCCAACTTCCGCGAAGGCCTGAACGTGTTGCAGTACTTCATCTCCACGCACGGCGCCCGCAAGGGCCTGGCCGACACGGCGCTGAAAACGGCCAACTCCGGTTATCTGACGCGCCGTCTGGTAGACGTGACGCAGGACCTGGCGGTGACCGAAGTCGATTGCGGCACCTCTGACGGCTCTGTCATGCGCGCCATCGTCGAAGGCGGCGAAGTGATCGAATCGCTGCGCGAGCGCGTCCTGGGCCGCACCGCGGCTGAGGACGTGGTCAACCCCGAAACGCAAGAAGTCGTGGTTGCCGCCGGGCAGATGCTGGACGAGGACGCGCTCGACGCCATGGAGGCGGCGGGCATCGACGAAGTGCGCGTGCGCACCGCGCTCACCTGCGCCACCCGCTTTGGCATTTGTGCCAAATGCTACGGGCGCGACCTGGGCCGCGGCGGCCTGGTCAACGTGGGCGAGGCCGTGGGCGTGATTGCCGCGCAATCGATTGGCGAGCCTGGCACGCAGTTGACCATGCGCACCTTCCACATCGGCGGCGCAGCCTCGCGCACGGCTGCGGCATCCAGCGTGGAAGCCAAGTCCAACGGCATCATCGGCTTCAACCCGACCATGCGCTATGTGACCAACACCCGGGGCGAGCTGGTCGTCATCTCGCGCTCCGGCGAAATCGTCCTCTACGACGAACACGGGCGCGAGCGCGAGCGGCACAAGGTGCCCTACGGCGCCGTGCTGACCGTCAAACCCGACCAGGCCATCAAGGCCGGGCTGATCCTGGCCAACTGGGATCCGCTGACGCGCCCCATCATCACCGAGTTTGCCGGGCGCGTGAAATTCGAGAACGTCGAAGAGGGCATCACCGTTGCCAAGCAGGTCGATGAAGTCACGGGACTGTCCACCTTGGTGGTCATCGATCCCAAGCGCCGTGGCTCGGCCAAGGTGATGCGCCCGCTGGTCAAACTGGTGGACGCCGAGGGCAACGAAGTCAAAATCCCGGGCACCGACCATTCGGTAACCATCGGCTTCCAGGTGGGCGCGCTCATCCAGGTGCGCGACGGGCAAGACGTTGGCCCCGGCGAAGTGCTGGCGCGCATTCCGGTGGAAGGCCAGAAAACGCGCGACATCACGGGCGGCCTGCCGCGCGTGGCCGAACTGTTCGAGGCGCGCTCCCCGAAAGACAAGGGCACGCTGGCCGAAATGACGGGCACCATCTCCTTCGGCAAGGAAACCAAGGGCAAGATCCGGCTGCAAATCACCGACCCCGATGGCAACATCTGGGAAGAGCTGATTCCCAAGGAAAAGAACATCCTGGTGCACGAAGGCCAGGTGGTCAACAAGGGCGAAAGCATCGTCGACGGCCCGGCCGATCCGCAGGACATCCTGCGGCTGCTGGGCATGGAAGAGCTGGCGCGCTACATCGTTGACGAGGTGCAGGACGTCTACCGCTTGCAGGGCGTGAAGATCAATGACAAGCACATCGAGGTAATCGTGCGCCAGATGCTGCGCCGCGTGGTCATCGACAACCCGGGCGAGTCCAGCTACATCGCGGGCGAACAGGTGGAGCGCAGCGAACTGCTCGACACCAACGACGCGCTGCGCGCCGAAGGCAAGACGGTGGCCACCTTCACCAACCTGCTGCTGGGCATCACCAAGGCGTCGCTGTCCACCGACAGCTTCATCTCCGCCGCGTCGTTCCAGGAAACCACGCGCGTGCTGACCGAAGCGGCCATCATGGGCAAACGCGACGACTTGCGCGGCCTGAAGGAAAACGTCATCGTCGGTCGCCTGATTCCGGCTGGCACCGGCATGGCCTATCACCAGGCGCGCAAGGCCAAGGACCAGATGGACGAGGCCGAGCGCCAGGCCATCGCCAGCGCCGAGGCCGAAGAACTGGCCGCTGCGACCGCGACAGTCGAAGAAGGCACTGGCGGCGGCGCGGCAACCACCACGCCGGGCGACGCCGCCGCCTAAAGCGCGCGCCGCGCGGGTTGACGGTAACTAACGAGGCGCAACAAAGCCTGTGACCCTGCCCGGGTCGCAGGCTTTTTTTTGACATGCAAGATTTGTTGTTGTTTTTGCTGCTGGCCGTGCTGCTGTTCTGGTGCGTGGGGGCGTTCAATCGCCTGACGCGCCTGCGCGCTGTCATCGAGGCGCGTTTTGCCGCGCTGGACGAGGTTTTGATGCGTTACCTCGGCTGGGTGCAAAGCCTGCTGCCCGCAGAGCTTCAGGCGGGCGGCGCTTTGGCGGGCGCGGACGATGCGCACTGGCTGCGCCTGCGCGCCGCGCTCGACCAGTACTTTGCCGCGCTGGCCAGGGCGCGGCGCACCCCGCGCGAGGCCACGGCCATGGACGCGCTCGTGCTGGCGCACAACGCCCTGGCGCCAGCCTGGGATGCGGTTGTGCACAGCAAAACGCTGACGCGCGACGAAGTGGCGCTGGCGCAATTGAAAGAGCGCCGCTCGCGGCTGCTCAGCCAGTCGGTTCCGTTGCGCGACGCTTTCAACGACGCCGTGGCCGCGTACAACCAGGCCGTGGGCCAGTTTCCGGCGCTGCTGCTGGCGCGCCTGTTTGGTTTCCGGCGCGCTGGCAACATGCTGAAACTGGGTCTGGACGCATGAGCCGCAGCCGCCGTGCGCCTGATGACCCCGGGCAGGCCACGCCTGGCCAGGGCGTGCCCCTTTGGCGGCTGCTGCAAGAGGCATCCCACGCGCTGGGGCAGGTGCGCGCGGGCCGCTCACTGACGCCGGTGCTGGAGAAAACGCCGCCGCCCTTGCGCGCGGGCGCGCAAGCGTTGTCCTTTCATGCCATGCGCTGGCTGGGCAGCGCGCAATGCGCGCGCGATCTGCTGCTCCAGCGCGTTGCCCCCGGGCCGCTGGACGATGTGCTGTGCGTGGCGCTGACATTGCTGCTGCCGGACGAAAAGCTGTATGACGAATTCACCGTCGTCAATCAGGCGGTGGAGGCGGTCAAGCGCAACGCGCGCACGCGCTTTGGCGCCGGTTTCCTCAACGCCTGCCTGCGCCGCTGCCTGAAAGAGCGCCAAACCATGGCGGCGGCCATACAGGGCGACGATCTGGCGCGCTGGAATTTCCCGCGCTGGTGGATCGAGCGCCTGCGCGCCGATCATCCCCAGGGCTGGGCCGGTTTTTTGCAAGGCGCGCAGCGGCCAGCACCCCTGATTTTGCGGGTGAACGCCAGACGCCGCGACGCGGCGGACTATCTGGCGCAACTGGCGCGGCAGGGCATCGAGGCGCGCCGTTGGGGGCCGACGGCGGTGGAAATCGTGCATCCGCTGCCAATCGAGCGCATACCCGGTTTCCTGGCTGGCGATGTGTCGGTGCAGTCGGCCACGGCGCAACGGGCCGCCGCGCTGCTGGCCGATGGGCTGGTGGGCCAGGCGCGGGTGCTGGACGCCTGCGCGGCGCCCGGCGGCAAAACGGCGCATTTGCTGGAATTGCGGCCAGACTTGCGGGTGCTGGCGCTGGACATGGACGCGGCGCGGTCGCGGCGGATCGGCGAAAACCTGCAACGCCTGGATTTGCGCGCCGAAGTCCAGGTGGCCGACGCGGCACAGCCCGGGCACTGGTGGGACGGGCGGCATTTTGACGCCATCTTGCTGGACGCGCCCTGCAGCGGATCGGGCATTGTCCGGCGGCACCCGGACATCCGCTGGCTGCGCCGCGCCAGCGACATCGACGCGCTGGCCGCGCGGCAGGATCGGCTGCTGCGCGCCCTGTGGCCGCTGCTCAGGCCGGGCGGGCGGATGCTGTTTTGCACGTGTTCGGTTTTCCGCGCCGAAGGCGATGCGCGGCTGGAGGCGTTTCTTCAATGCCACAATGATGCGTCAGATTTGGCGTCTCCCGGGCATTTGTTGCCCGCATCTGGGGGCAACTCCGCCCGCATTGGCGACAATCAGACTTGCGATGACGATGGCTTTTATTACGCGCTGCTGGAAAAGCGCCCTGCTCGCGCTGTGGCTGTTGCTGCCCGGCTGCGCAGCCGCCTGGGCTGACGCGGCGGCTGCCGGTGTCGAACTCAAGGACCTGCGCGTGGAGCGCGCAGAAGGCAGCCTGCTGCTGTCGGCCCAGTTGCGCCTGGATTTGCCGGATGCCGTGATCGAGACGCTGGAAAAGGGCATTCCGGTGCATTTTGTCGTGGCCGCCGACGTGGTGCGCCAGCGCTGGTACTGGTTTGACCAGACCACGGTTTCCGCGCGCCGCTACATGCGCGTGGTCTACCTGCCGCTGACGCGGCGCTGGCGCGTCAACATGGCCAGCAATCCCGTTCTGGATTCTGGCCTGGGCGTTTCGTATGCCCAGAACTTCGACACGCTGGACGAGGCCCTGGCGGCCATCTCGCGCATCGCGCGCTGGCGCATCAGCGCGCTCTCGGACATCGACGAGGCGCGCCAGACTTTGCACTTCAGTTTCATGCTGGACACGCAGCGCCTGCCGCGCGCCTTGCAACTGGGCGTGGCCGGGCGGCCTGAATGGAATGTGGGGCTGGAGCGAAACGTGGATCTGGCCTTCGGGGACGGCCAATGACCAGTCTTCAGCGCCCGGACGAGGCGACGACAGGTGGCGGCGTGCCCGGGGCGGGCGGCGGCGGCATGCGGGGCCTGTTGCGCGGGCGCTGGCTGGTCACGGTGGCCGCGCTGCTCATGCTGACCATTGGCATTGTTCTGTTGTTTTTGCTCACGCGGGCCACCGACAACCGGCTGCTCTACGAGCGCTATTACAACCAGCTTTACGCCATCAATGCGGCGGTGGCCGCGGTTTTGGGACTGATCATCGCGTGGGGCATTTACCGCCTGATCCGGCGCCTGGTCAGCGGCAAATTCGGCAGCCGCCTGCTCATCAAGCTGGCGGCCATCTTCGCGCTCGTGGGCGTGCTGCCCGGGCTGCTGATCTACGTGGTCTCGTACCAGTTCGTCTCACGCTCCATCGAATCGTGGTTCGACGTCAAGGTGGAAGGGGCGCTGAATTCGGGGCTGAATCTGGCGCGCACCTCGCTGGAGGCGCAGGCCAGCGAATTTGGCAACCAACTGAGTGCGGCGGCCATTGGCATGTCGGAAACACCGGACGCCCTGCTGGCCTTGCCGCTGGAGCGGCTGCGCGCGCAAATCGGGGCCATCGACGCCACGCTGTGGAGCGGCGCCAGCGGTCGCCTGCTGGCCAGCGCGGGGCAGTCGCGTTTCGAGCTGAACCCTGAGAGGCCGCCCGCCCAATTGCTGCGGCTGGCGCGCGAGCAAGTGGTGGCCACGCAAATCGAGGGGCTGGACGAAGACGAGGCCGCGGCAGCCAGCGGCGGTGGCATTCCGCCAGCGCGGGTGCGCGCGCTGGTGGTCGTCAAAATGCGCACGGCGGGCCTGGTGGGCGAGCAGCGGATTTTCCAGGCCATCCAGCCTTTGCCGCAAGCACTGGTGGGCAACGCGCTGGCGGTGCAGCAGGCCTACCGCGAGTATCAGGAGCGCGCGCTGGGCCGCAGCGGCCTGCGCCGCATGTACATCGGCACCCTGACGCTGACCCTGTTTCTGACAGTGTTTGGCGCCGTGTTGCTGGCCGTGATGCTCGGCAAGCAAATGGCCGCGCCCTTGCTGGCGCTGGCCGAAGGGGTGCGCTCGGTGGCCGCGGGCGATTTGACGCCCAGAACGCCGGTTCCCGGGCGCGACGAGATCGCGCGCCTGACCCATTCGTTTGCCGACATGACGCGCCAGATCGCCGAAGCCCGCGCCACAGTCGAGCGCAGCATGCGCGCCGTGGACGCCGCGCGCGCCAATTTGCAAACCATTGTGGACAACCTGACGGCCGGTGTCGTGGTGCTTGATGCACGGGGGCGGATCGTCTCGCCCAACCCCGGCGCGATCCGCATTTTGCGCACGCCCCTGGATCAGTGCGCGGGCCAGCCGCTGTCGGCGGTGGCGGGGCTGCAAGCGTTCGGGCAAGCCATTCAAACCCTGTTTGCAGACCTGGAGAGCAAGGCCGATCCGCAGCCGGGCGACCACTGGCAGCAGACCTTCGAGCTTTATGGCGGCAACCAGGGCCAGGAGGGCGGCGGCACGGTCACTCTGGTGGCGCGCGGCGCGCGCCTGCCCGAAGGCCGCCGCCTGCTGGTCTTTGACGACATTTCCGAAGTGGTCTCGGCGCAGCGCGTGCAAGCCTGGGGCGAGGTGGCGCGCCGTCTGGCGCACGAGATCAAGAACCCGCTCACCCCCATTCAACTGTCGGCTGAGCGGCTGGCGCACAAGCTGGCTGGCAAGCTGGGCGAAGCCGAGCGCGCCGTGCTTGAGAAATCCGTCAAGACCATCGTGGATCAGGTCGATGCCATGAAGCGCCTGGTCAACGAATTCCGCGACTACGCGCGCCTGCCCGCCGCCGAAATGAAAGCCCTGGATCTGAACGGGCTGGTTCGCGATGTCCTGCATTTGTACGGCCATGTCGTCGAGGTGGCGTCCGATGCCGCCACGGGCACGGTGTGCTGCGATCTGGATCCGCAGTGCCCCATGATCCTGGGCGACGCGGCGCAACTCAGGCAGGTGATCCACAATCTGGTTCAAAATGCGTTTGACGCCACCGAGGCCAGCGCGGGCGAGGAGAAAACGCCCGTGCTGGTGCGCACGCAATGGCTTGAGGCCGCCGGGCGGGTGCGTTTGAGCGTGCTCGATGGCGGCGGTGGATTTGCGCAAGCCGTTCTGGGCCGGGCTTTCGAGCCGTATGTCACCACCAAGGCCAAGGGCACGGGCCTGGGCCTGGCGGTGGTCAAGAAAATCGCGGACGACCATGGCGCGCGCATCGAAGTTGTCAATCGTCAAAACGACGCCGGAGTGGTTGGTGCGCAAGTGTCGTTATCATTCGTGCCAGCCGATGCTCAAAGGCGGCAAGGGCGGTCAATAGAAGAAAAGGACTTTTCGCACTATGGCGAATATATTGGTGGTGGATGATGAACTCGGGATTCGTGATTTGTTGTCAGAGATTCTGAACGACGAAGGTCACACCGTTGAACTGGCTGAAAACGCCGCGCAAGCGCGCGCGGCCAGGCAAAAGCGGGCGCCCGATCTGGTGCTGCTCGACATCTGGATGCCCGATACCGACGGGGTCACCTTGCTCAAGGAGTGGCGCAGCGCGGGCGCGCTGACCATGCCCGTCATCATGATGAGCGGGCACGCCACCATCGACACGGCGGTCGAGGCCACGCGCATTGGCGCGCAGTCGTTTCTTGAAAAACCCATCACCCTGCAAAAACTGCTCAAGTCCGTCGAACAGGCCTTGCGCAAGGAGCCGCTTGTGCGCAAGTTTGCCGGGGTCATCGATGCGGCCCATCCGGGCGGCCACGGCGCCGAAGCGGCCATGGCCAATGGCGGGCTGCCCATGATCGTGGAAGAGCCATTGCCCCTGCCGCAGCAGATTTTTGATCTGGACAAACCCTTGCGCATCGCGCGCGATGCGTTTGAAAAGGCCTATTTCGAGTTCCACCTCGCCCATGAAAGCGGCTCCATGACCCGCGTGGCCGAGAAAACCGGCCTGGAGCGCACGCACCTGTACCGCAAGCTCAAGCAGCTTGGAATCGATCTTGTCCGGGGTGGTCGCCGCTAATGATGATTGATGCCGGTTTTTTTGATGTAGAATTCGCCGCTCCGTTGGCCCGGTAGCTCAGTTGGTAGAGCAGCGGACTGAAAATCCGCGTGTCGGTGGTTCGATCCCGCCCCAGGCCACCAAAATGCATGCGCCCCAGCGCCCGCCATCGGGTTCTGGGGCGTTTTTTGCTTTACAAGGGTGTCAGTGCAGCGCGACCGGGGTTTGCGCCAGCGTGGCGTAGCCTTCCAGCGTGTTTTCCACTTCTTCCTGGGTGGGCGTGTTTTCTTGCCAGGCGGCGATGCGCTGCTGGAACATCTCGGCCCACAGCCCATCCAGATAAATCTCTTTGCCCGAGCGTTTGTCCACGATCTCGAAGCCGTGCCTGGCCAGCAGTGGCGCGTCTTGCGCGACGCCTGCGGCCTGCGGCTCGTCGTGGCGCAGGTGGACGACCGCGAAAGAGTCGGAGTCGTAGAGTGTGTTCATCAAGCGGAAAGTCCTTTCGATGCGAGAGCGCATTTTGGGGAGAACCCCATACATATCAACGTGCCAGGGTTTTTCAAGGCCGACACGCCAATGTACACGCAAGTAGAGTGCCAGATGGCCTTGAGCGGCCCGCGCGCGCGCCGCGCGAAAGCGCAAACACGGTTTCAGGCGCCGCCGTCACGCGCGATGGCTTTCAACTGCTGCTCGCTCGCGTCGCCATTGAACTGGGTGGTGCGCAACCGGGCTGGCAGGTATTGCAGGTCGCGGGCCAGCCAGAGTTCGACGGTAATGTCGTAAGGCCCGCCGGGCAGGCGCAGCAGCTTGGCGCACTGAAGGGTTTGCGCGCCCGCTGTCACGGTCTCGTCGGGCTGGACCACAAAGCGCCAGAGGTTCAGGCCGCGCGTGGTGGCGACGGGCAAGACGATCTGGGCGCCCGGCGCGTAGCGGCCAGGGTCGGCGGCCAGCAGCGCGCCCAGTTGCAAGGTGACGCTCAGGCGATCCTGCGCGCCCGCGCTCAGCGCGGTTTGTGGCGTGTTGGCGGAAAACACCACGCGCTCGCCCGCCCAGTCGAAGTGCACCGCCTGCTCGGACTGGCGGCGTTCGCCAAAGCGTTCGGGCACCAGGCCGTGCGCCGTCACGGCGCCCGTGCTGCGCTGCCAGCGCGGGCCGCCCAGCGGGCCATCCAGCGTCCACTCGGCCTGGTAACGCTGGATGTCGCGCTCCCAGCGCAAAGTGGCCTCGGTGGCAAAGGCGATGCCGCGCGAGTATCCGGTGACCTGGTAAGTCAGGGTGGCAGTCGGCGCGGGCCGCGCTGGCGGCAGCGGCTGCGCGGCCAGGGCGTCGTGCGCGCCGGAAGGCGCGGCGGGCAAGGCGGCGTCCAGCGCGCCGCCATCGGGTTCTGGCGCTGCGGGCCATGCCGTCTGCACGGGCGTCGGCTTGGCCGCTTGGGCCACACGCGGCTTGGCGGCTCTGGGCCGTGGCTGCGCGGGGCGCGCTGTGGCTTGTGGCGGCGGCGCGCTTGGGGTGTTTGCCGCCGGGCCAATGGCGCGGGTCAGGAAGGTGTGCGGGTCAGTGGTGCCCAAGCGGGCCGAAGTCAGGGGCTTTGGGCTTGGGGGCGCGGCCGCCAGCAGCAGCCACCCATGCACGGCGGCAACAGCCAGCGTCAGCCCGATCCACACGCGCCACGGGCTTGGCGCGGGCACGGACGAATCGAGCGGGGGCGGTGGCAGCGGCTGCGTCATGGCGGGCGGGCAAATGACAAGGCTCTAGAATTTTGACATTGTGGGCGGTGCGGGTTTTGCGCACGCGCCGCACGGATTGAACGCAAGCATGAAACTCGCTACTTATCAGGACGGATCCCGCGACGGGCAATTGGTTGTGGTCGCACGCGATCTGCAAACGGCGCATTACGCCACGGGCATTGCCAGCCGGTTGCAGCAGGTGCTGGATGACTGGAATTTCATCTCGCCCCAATTGCAAGACTTGTACGAAGCGCTCAACATGGGCAAGGCGCGCCATCCCTTTGCCTTCGAGCCTGAACGCTGCATGGCGCCCCTGCCGCGCGCGCACCAGTGGCTGGGCGCGCAGGCTTGTGCCAGCCATGTGGCGCTGGTGTATCCCGCGCCGGGCAAGGCGCTGCCCGGCGGGCGGCGCGCCGTCGCGTTGATGGCCCCGGATGGCGCGTCCGGTTTTGCAGGGCCGCGCGCGCGCATTGCGGGGCTTGATCCCGCGCAGGACATCGATTTTGAGGCGGGCATTGCCGCCATAACCGGCGATGTGCCCGCGGGCGTTGCGGCCGAGCAGGGGCTGGAAGCGGTGCGCTTGCTCATGCTGGTCAACAGCGTGCATTTGCGCGCGGTGCAGGCGCGCGAGCTGGAACGCGGCTTTGGCTTTGCGCAAAGCCAGCCTTGCCGGACGTTCAGCCCCGTGGCGGCAACGCCGGACGAACTGGGCGAAGCCTGGCGGGACGGGCGCGTGCACCTGGGCCTGCAAACCAGTTGGAATGGGCGCAAGGTGGGCCTTTGCGATGCCGGATCGGGCATGCAACTGCATTTTGGTCAATTGGTGGCGCAGGCGGCCAAGGCGCGCGCGCTGCACGCGGGCTGCGTGATTGGCAGCGGCGCGCTGGGCAATCTGGCGCTCGAAGCATCGGGGGACCGTGGCGATCTGCCCAAGGGTTTTGCCAGCATTGCCGAAAAACGGGCCGTGGAAATTTTGCAAGAAGGCGCGGCCAGCACCGGCTTTCTGCAACCCGGAGATGTCGTGCGCATGGAGATGAAGGGGCGCGATGGCGTGTCGGTGTTTGGCGCCATCGAGCAAACGCTGGCGTAACGCCGCCCCGCCGGGCGGGTGGTGGCGCGCCTGCCGCGTGCCGCGTTTATCTGGTTTGATTTCACGTATCATCGGCACTGCCCAGATCGGACGGTGCCAGGCGCGCCTGCGATTTTTGGGCGTTTTTGCGTTTTTCGTGGCGGCAGCCATGAACTGGCTCCCCCGGATGGCAATGGGCAACTCACAATTGGATCGGAACGGCAAGGCGGCGCTGGCAGGCAGCGGTGCGCCCTTGCGCAGGAGCCGCGCGCCATGATCTGGCTGTCCTTTGTCGCGTCCCTGGTCGCGTTTCTGGTCTCGGGCATGCTGGTGCGCTATTCGCGTGGCCGCATCGTGAGCTATGGCAAAGACAAGCCCCAGTGCTTTCACAGCGGCGAGGTGCCGCGCGTGGGCGGCATTGCCCTGCTGGCGGGCATCGGCGTGTCCTGGAGCCTGGGCATGGTGCAAACCTTTTTCTGGGGCGATCCGGGCGCGCTGCGCATGGGCCTGTGGGCGGCGTTCTGGCTGCTGGCCATGTTGCCCGCCACAGCGGGCGGCATTGCCGAAGATCTGACCCAGCGCATGACGGTGCGCTATCGCCTGGCGCTGACCAGCGCCTCGGCCATCCTGGCCGTGTGGTGGCTTGGCCTGTCCGTGCCGCGCTTTGGCATTGCCGAAGTGGACGCGCTGCTGGAGGCCGCGCCGTGGGTTGGCGTGGCCATTGCGCTGCTGGCCATTGCGGGCTTGCCGCACGCCTTCAACATCATCGACGGCTACAACGGCCTGGCGGGCATGGTGGCGCTGATTGTGTGCCTGGCGCTGGCGCATGTGGCGCTCCAGGTGGGCGATCGCGCGCTGGCGGCCATTCTGGTGTCCATGGCGGCGTCCACCGTCGGTTTCCTGGTGTGGAATTACCCGCGCGGCATATTGTTCTCGGGCGATGGCGGCGCCTATGTCTGGGGCCTGGTGATTGCGCTGGCCAGCCTGGCGCTGGTGCAACGGCATGCCGAAGTGTCGCCCTGGTTTCCCATGCTGCTGCTGGTTTATCCGGTCTGGGAAACCCTGTTTTCCATCTACCGCAAGCTGCGGCGCGGCGTATCGCCGGGCGTGGCCGACGCGCTGCATTTCCACCAGTTGATTTACCGGCGCATCGTGCGCGAGGTGTTCGACGACGATGCCGCGCGCCGCATGCTCATGCGCAACAACCGCACATCGCCCTACCTGTGGGCCTTCACGCTGCTGACGGTGGTGCCAGCGGTGCTGTTTTGGCGCAACACGCCGGTACTCATGGCGTTTTGCGCGCTGTTTGCCATCGGCTACGTGGCGGCGTATCTGGCCATCATCCGTTTCAAGCTGCCCGGCTGGCTGCAACGCTAGGCGGCGGCGCGCGCGAATCGGGCACAATCGGCGCATTCACCGATGATGCGCGCCCGTCGCAAGGCGCTGTGGGTCATGACCGATTCCCCCCCTTTCATTGCCGCGCGCGACAAGGCGCAAATTCTGGCGCAGGCGCTCCCGTACATCCGCAAGTACCACGGCAAGACCATGGTCATCAAATACGGCGGCAACGCCATGACCGATCCTGCGTTGCAGGCCGCGTTTGCCGAAGACGTGGTGCTGCTCAAACTGGTGGGCATCAACCCGGTGGTGGTGCACGGCGGCGGCCCGCAAATTGAATCGGCGCTGAAAAAGCTCGGCAAGCAGGGCCATTTCATCCAGGGCATGCGCGTGACCGACTCAGAAACCATGGATGTGGTTGAATGGGTACTGGCTGGCGAGGTGCAGCAGGACATCGTGGGCCTGATCAACCAGGCGGGCGGCAAGGCCGTGGGCCTGACCGGGCGCGACGGCGGCCTGATTCGCGCGCGCAAGCTCAAAATGCGCGATCAAAAAAACCCGCGCATCGAACACGACGTGGGCCAGGTGGGCGAGATCGACCAGATCGACCCCGCTGTGGTCAAGGCGCTGCAAGACGACCGCTTCATCCCCGTCATCAGCCCGCTGGGCTTTGGCGCAGAAAACGAAAGCTACAACATCAACGCCGACGTGGTGGCCGCCAAGCTGGCTGCGGTGCTGCTGGCTGAAAAACTGCTGATGCTCACCAACATCCCGGGCGTGCTCGACAAAAGCGGGGCCTTGCTGCCCGATCTGACGCCGCACGACATCGACGCCCTGGTGGCCGACGGCACCATCTCCGGCGGCATGCTGCCCAAGCTGGCTGGCGCGCTCGATGCCGCCAGAAGCGGTGTGAACGCGGTACACATCATCGATGGCCGGGTGCCGCACGCCATGCTGCTGGAAGTGTTGACCGACCAGGCTTTCGGCACCATGATTCGTCGGCTGGCGGCCTGAGGTGCCAGCCGCCAGCAAGCCGGGAAATACGCCACAACCCGCACGCCAGCGGCCAGCGCCCGCTTCTGGCGCGAAAGCCGCTGGCCTGAAGACGCGGAAAACATTCCGCCACCAGTGCGGCAGGCGGTCTTGCATTCATGCGAGAATCGCCCAAGGCCGGTTGGCGCCGTTGAAGGACGACATCACGTTGGAGCCAGGAAGAACGGGGCGCAAGGCCGCGCAACAGGCGCAAGCCAGGACTGGCCGCCGCGCGCCGCCCTTGTTTCCTGAAACAGCGTCAGCCACAGCCCCAGGATTTACCCGACACTGAAATGCACCCTGATTCTTCAGCATCCGATGCGGCGGGCGGCGCGGGCGAAACTTCGCAAACCCGCAAGCGCCCCAAGCCCGGCGAGCGCCGGGTCCAGATTTTGCAGGCCCTGGCGACCATGCTGGAGCAGCCCGGCGGCGAGCGCGTGACCACAGCCGCGCTGGCGGCGCGCTTGCAGGTCAGCGAGGCCGCACTGTACCGCCACTTTGCCAGCAAGGCGCAGATGTTCGAGGCGCTGATCGACTTCATCGAAAGCAGCGTATTCGGCCTGGTCAACCAGATTTCCGGGCAAACCGAGCCGGGCACGGCGCGCGCGGCGCGCATCGTCGTCATGGCGCTCCAGTTTGGCGAAAAAAACCCGGGCATGGCGCGCGTGATGGTCGGCGACGCGCTGGTCAATGAGCACGAGCGTTTGCAGCAGCGCATGAACCAGTTTTTCGACAAACTCGAAGCGGCGCTGCGCCAAAGCCTGCGCGAGGCGGCCCCTTCTTCCGGTGGCAGCGGCAGCGCGACGCCGGAGTCAGACGCCAAGGTGCGGGCATCCATTCTTGCCGCCTTCATCACCGGGCGCATGCAGCGTTTTGTGCGCTCGGGCTTTCGCGCCAGCCCGACCGATCAGATCCAGCCCGCGCTGGCCTGGCTGCTGTCCTGAATTTCCATCGTCATTGCGAGGAGCGCGCAGCGCGACGCGGCAATCCATGAAGATCAAGCAAGCGCGCACTTCAACATTGGAAAAACGCCAATGCACAAGCCGCGCAGCAACATTGCGCAAGCCTTAAACCGCAAAGCCACAGCAGCAGGCAGCGGAAAGGCACTCTGGATTGCCACGTGCCCTGCGGCCCTCGCAATGACGAGAGCGGAAGGGGTGCACCACATCGGGCGGCACTCGCATGACGCATGCTTTTCCCCTCACTGGCAAAGCAGCAACGCACCCTCACCCAACCCCCCAAGGGGGCGAGGGCAAAGAATAGATGCGCCGCGCTTGCCTTCCCTTGCTCTCTCCCTTGAGGGAGAGAGTGCCCCGGCAGGGGCGAGAGAGGGTGAGTGCAACACCGATTCAAGCGCCGCGCTTTGCATGGCAGAACCCCTCACCCCAAGGGGCGAGGGGTAAAGAATACAAATGCGCCGCGCTTGCTTAAGGTGGTGAGGGCAACGAAGAGAGGCGCTTGCTCTATCACCTTCATTGCGAGGAGCGACGCGACGCGGCAATCCATGAAGATGAAGCAAGCAGCGCGCGCCAAAAAGCCGTCATTGGCGAGCCGAAAGTGAGAACTTTGTCACAATTTCCCCGGTTTTTTACGCTTGCGCGCCTTGCCGCCCGTTGCAAAGTCTGTCAATGCGGCTATCATGGCGTGGTGTGTTTGTCCAGCCCCGCGCCGGTGAAAGCAAGGGCTGTGCGGCATGCAGGCGGCGTTACCCACCCTCTCTGTCCCTGCCGGGACATCTCCCCCGCCGCCAGCGGGGGAGAAAAAACACAGAGACCGCGCGCCTGCCTCTGTTGCCCTCGCCCCCCTTGGGGGAGATGGCTGAAAGGGGGCAGCGCGGTTTGGGCAGGCAGCGCATTTTTCAACCATTTTTTCAAACCTTTGGCTCAACTTGCAGCAGGAGAATCCGAAATGCAGATCAATAGCTTAATAAATAATAGTTATAAAAGTGTTACCCCCCCCCCGAAAATCGAATATAAGCGCCCGTAAATTCATATTCTGTTCGTTTTTTCTTGCGGCAGCAGC